>JBMSXH010000157.1:0-6088 GCA_049425445.1 Phycisphaerales bacterium
CGGCAGCACGAAGTTGCCCAGGGCCGCCGGGATGCTCGGGATGATCACCAGGAACACCATGATCGCCCCGTGCAGGGTGAAGACCTGGTTGTACTGGTCGGCCGTCATGATCGTGCCGCCCGGCGCGAGCAGTTCGGTCCGGATCAGCAGCGCGAACACGCCGCCGATGAAGAAGCTCACCAGGACCGAGACGAGATACATCACGCCGATCCGCTTGTGATCGAGCGTGAAGATCCACGACAGGAGGCCGGAGCCGTGGGTCAGGTAGCCGTCGGAGGCCGGGGTGTCGGCGATTCCGGGGCGAGTGAGATCGAGGGTCGTCATGGTCGTCTCCCGGGGCCCGTCGGCCCCGCAGCACATCCGCGTCCGGTCACTGCGCCGGCGCGTTCTTCCAGTTCCCCTTGGCGTCGAACTGGTCGACGTTCTTCATCATGCCGATCAGGGCCTCGACCATCCGGTCGTTGAGCTGGCCCTTGAAGGTCGGCATCGCGTTGGTGTAGGGCTTCACGAGGTGCTTGCCCGGGTTGTAGATCGAGTCGCGGATGTAGTCCTCCGGCGTCTCGAACTCCTTGCCCGGGCCGATCAGGTCGGCGAGCCTCGTGCCGTCGGTGAACTCGGTGGTGCCGTTCCGGGCGCGGTCCCAGAGGCCCTGCCACGTCGGACCGGTGTTGGGGCTGCCGTCGAGGCTGTGGCAGTTCGCGCAGCGGGCGAAGAGCTTCGGCCCGGCCTTGAAGTAGAGCTCCTCGTCCGGGATCGCATCGAGCCACTGGCCCTGCTCGGTCACCCACTCGTCGAACGCGGTCTGCTCGAGCACGTACACCTTGCGGTTCATGTTCGAGTGACCGGTGCCGCAGTACTCGGTGCAGAAGAGGTCGTAGGCCGCCTCGAGATCCTCGCCGGTCGGGTTGTCCGACTGGAACCAGACCTGGTTGTAGCGGCCCGGCACCACGTCGCGCTTGATGCGGAACTGCGGGATGAACAGGCTGTGCAGCACGTCCTCGGAACGCATGACCAGCCGCACCGGCCGCTCGGAGGGGATGTAGAGGTCGTCGGAGGTCGCGCCGTTGGGGTACTTGAAGGTCCAGAGCCACTTCGCGGCGGTGACGTCGATGTCGTAGGTGTCGCGGGGCGGGGTCGCGAAGTTGAGGAACCCCTTGAAGCCCATGAAGAAGACGACGATCACGATGATCAGCGGGATGATCGTCCAGGTCACCTCGAGCGGCGTGTGGTGGGTGGGTCCGGCGGTGAATCCGGTGCGGGCGGTGCCCTTCTGGCGGTACTTCCAGGCGAAGCCCACCAGGAGCGCCGTGACCAGCGCGAAGAACACGTAGCAGATCCAGTTGATCAGATCGAACATGAAGTCCGTCTCGCCCGCGAGGGTCGAGGCGGCTTCGGGAAGCCAGAAGTTCGCCGGGACGGGAGCCGCGGCGAGCAGGGCGAAGGTCGTGTCGAAGGAAAGATGCATGTTCGTTCTCGTGAGCCTCGCTCGCGTCAGCCGGCTTGCCCCGCGACGGCGCCTCGCTCGCCGGCGACACGCCGGCCGCGGAACTCGCGCCACCACATGAACCCGACGCCGCCGCCGAGCACCAGCAGGGTGACCACGCCGCCCAACTGCATCACCCGCATGGCGAAGACCACGTAGCCGCCCGCGTCGGGGTCGTAGACGTGGCACCAGAGGATGAAGCGGTCCCAACTCGAGCCGATGCGGCCCTCGGAGGCCTCGAGCAGCGCGAGTCGGAGGTTCTTGGAGTCGTACTTCGTCCCGTAGAGGTAGCGCGACACGCGTCCGTCGGGGGTGATCACGAAGATCGCCGCCGCGTGGGCGATCTCGCCGTCGGACTGCGGGCGATAGCCGAAGCCGACCGCGTCGGCGAGGGCCTTGGAACTCGCCTCGGGGCCGGTCAGGAAGTGCCAGCCGTCGGAGACGCCGGGGCGGCCGTACTCGACGACGTAGCCCTGCTTCTTCGCGGCGGCCAGTTCGTGACGCTCGTCGGGATTGATCGAGGCGGCGACCACGCGGAACTTCTCGCCCGCGGTCCAGTCGAGATCGTCGAGCGACTTGACCATTCCGTTGAGGACGAGGTTGCACAGCAGCGGGCACCGGAAGTAGCCCAGTTGCAGCAGCACCGGACGCTCGCCGTCGAAGAGTTCACGCAGCGCGATCGTCTTGCCGGTGTCGTCGGTGAAGACGGTGTCGAGCGGCAGGCGCTCGTCGAGACGCTCGATGATGTCGACGCCGACGAGTTCCTTTGGAAGGTCCGGCAGGAACTCCGACCCCCCCTCCTGCACCGCCCCCGACGACGACGCCACCGCCAGCCCGAGCAGGGCGGCGGCCGCGGTCTGAAGTCGGATGGAGGTGGTCATGGACGGGGGCGTTGGGTCGGGGGACTGGAGTCAGGTATTCGTAGGCACTTCGTGACGGATTTCACGAAGTCGAATGGAATCAGGCGACGGATTCGCGGGCTTGGATCCGATAAGTACTTGCAGCAGCGAGCCTTACTGGCCCCGGTACTGGGTGGCGATCTGCTCCATGGCCGCGTGGATCGGAATCCGGCGACGAACCTCGCCGGTGTCGGGGTCGGTGTAGTCGCCGCTCTCGGCGAGCAGCAGGTTCTGCGCGTTGCGAAGGTCCATCAGCGGCTCGGAGGCCTTGTCGACGACCTTCTTCTCGAACTCCGCGTTCTCGGCGCGGAAGAAGAGGACCGCGAGGGCGACGAGCAGCACGATCAGGATGACGATGCTCGCGATCGTGACGAACCACGACGAGCCCGCTTCGGGGTCGTCCAACATCTCGGTGGCGTCGAGGGCGTGCTCGTCGTGGGTGGTGGCGCTCATGGTCGGCTCACATGTTCTCGAAGGCGACGGCATCCTTGAGCCACGGGTCGCGGCGGCACACGAGCGGATACCGCTCGAGCCGGTTGAGCGTGGCCCACAGGAAGATGCCCACGAGACCGATGGTCATCGTGACGTTGATGGGGTTGAGGATCCCGGTCGGATCGCCCGCGTGCTTGTCCGCGAACTCGGTGTAGCTCGTGGCATAGGCCAGGTCGTGCGGAATGACCGGCATGACGAGCCAGAAGAAGTCGAGCCACGCGAACGCGAGCATCCAGATCGCGCCGAGCATCAGGAACTGCGGCTTTCGCTTCGGCCACTTCGAGATGAGCCCGAGGAACGGGATCACGAAGTGCCCGAAGAGCAGGGCGAGGCTGAGCACGGGCCATCCGCCGATCTGCCGCGCGAGGAACCAGCCCGTCTCTTCCGGGATGTTCGCGTACCAGATCAGCATGTACTGGCTGAACCCGATGTAGGCCCAGAAGACGATGCCGAAGCCGAACAGCATCTTGCCGAGGTCCTGGTAGTGCTCGGCGCTGATGAGGCCTTCGAGACGGCCCGCCCGCTGCAGCAGGATGCAGCAGATGATGAGTGCCGAGAAGCCGGTCGTCGCACAGGCGGCGAAGAAGTAGACGCCGAACATCGTGCTGAACCAGCCCGGCGAGAGGCTCATGATCCAGTCGAACGCCGCGAAGCTCGTGGTGAGGCCGAAGACGATCGCCGCGGGGCCGGCCCACTTGGAGAGCCTCTTCTCGACCGCGAGGTCGCCGCTCTCGCCGACCTCGAGGGATCCCTTCAGGAAGAAGCGGGCCAGCAGCGCCCACACCGCGAAGTAGATCCCCGCCCGGATCCAGAAGAAGGGCTGGTTGAGGTAGGCGGACTTCTTGACGACGAGGTCGTACTCGCCGGGCGCGTGCTCCTTGAGGTGCGCGAGGTCCGCCCACGGGAAGATCAGGTAGAGCTTGCCGGTGGCGGCCATCACCACGAACGGCAGGAAGAGCACCCAGATCCAGGTGAGGTTCGACGCGATCAACTCGGCCGGCCGACGCACCGTGACGCTCCATCCCGCATGGGTCAGATGCTGGATGATCACGAAGAAGAGCGCCCCGAGCGACACCGACAGCACGAGCAGGAAGACCTGCAGCCAGCTCTTGAGCAGGAAGACGCCCTGCTCCCCGCCGAACGACGGTCCGAGGGCGATGGTCGCGGCGATGCCGACGATGCCCGCGACGAGCGCGAGCCGGCGGGCCTTCAGGCCGGCCGTCCCGAGACGGATGTTCGAGACGTCGAGCTTCGCCTCGAGCGCGGCGGCGGACGGTCCGTGGCTCATGGGGTCGCCTCCACCCGCAGGTTCATGGGCGCGTTCTGGCTGAGCTGCAGCGCCTTCACGTAGGCGACGATCGCCCAGCGGTCGGCGGTGGTGATCTGGGCCTCGTACCCGGCCATGTTGCGGATGCCCTTGGAGATCGAGTGGAACACCTGCCCGACCGGCTGCGCGACGACTTCGAGGCCGTGCAGGTTCTTGGGCTGCACCCAGGAGGTGCCCTGCACCGGACCATCGGCGTTGGCCATGAGCGCCATCGCCCGCATGTTCACGATGCCGTCGCCGTATCCGGCGTCGCCGTGGCAGATCGCGCAGTAGATGCCGAACCGCTCGCGACCGCGCTCGAGGAAGGCCATGTCGACGGAGACCTGCTCGGGGAAGTCGGTGGCCCACTGGCCCTCGATCGATCCCTCGAAGAAGTGCGCGTCGTCCATCACCTCGCCGCGGGCGACCGCGCCCGGCACCGGCTGCCGCATGGAGCGGCCGTCGGCGAAGAGCGGGTTGGCGGTCTGGGTCTTGTACTTCGCCTGGAAGTCCATGTCCTGAATGATGTGGATGGGGCGTCCGGCGCTGGGCGTCGACCGCATCCGCGCGAAGATCGCCGGAGGGATCGCCGCGAGCAGCAGCAGGATCAGGACCGAGTAGACGATCACGCGGGGCATGGTTCCTCCTCGACCGCCTCGACCGCGACCGGGCCGAGCGACTTCAGGAACTCCTCGGTCTTGCCGGCGCGGTACCGAGGGTCGCGCGCCTCGATGACGACGAAGAACCGATCGTTGGTGACGCGGCGGAAACGGTCGTTGCCGAGCAGCGGATGCGAGTGCCGCGGCAGCCCGTTGAAGAGGAACATCAGGCCGAAGCAGGAGGTCGCCGCGAGCAGGATGGTCAGCTCGAACATGACCGGGATGAACGCCTGCAGCGAGAGCAGCGGCTTGCCGCTGATCAGGAACGGGTAGCCGGTCACCTTCACGAGCGCCCAGATCGAGAAGTCGGTGCTGTTGGTGAACGACTGCAGCAGGAAGCCGATCGAGGTGCCGGTCGCGCCGGCGCCGAAGACGAACCACGGCAGCGCCGTCGGCCGGATGCCCATCGCCTTGTCGAGGCCGTGCACCGGGAACGGCGTGCAGCAGTCCCACCAGCGGTAGCCGGCCTTGCGGACCTGCTCGGCGGCCTTCATCAGGGCGCCCGGGGTCTCGAACTCGGCGATCACGCCGTAGATCCGACGGTTGCCGGGCGAGCCGGCGCCGCCGGCGGACTCGCGAGGCGTGGTGACGAGGGTGCTCATGCGTGGCTCCCCTTCGCGGCGTGCTCGTGCCCGTGATCGTCGTGGCCGTCGCCCGCGTGCGGGTCGGCCTGCGGCATGATCGCCTTGACCTCGGCCATCGCGATCATCGGGAGGAAGCGGCAGAAGAGCAGGAACAGGGTGAAGAACAGGCCGAACGCGCCCATCATGGTGCCGATGTCGACCCAGGTCGGGGTGAACTGGTCCCACGAGCTCGGCAGGAAGTCGTTCGCGAGGCTGGTGACGATGATCACGTAGCGCTCGAACCACATGCCGACGTTCACGAAGAGGCTCAGCACGAACATCAGCGGGATGCTCGTCCGAACCGCCTTGAACCAGAAGAGCTGCGGCGTGATGACGTTGCAGCTGACCATGATCCAGTACGCCCACCAGTACTGGCCGAAGGCGCGGTTGATGAAGGCGAACTTCTCGTAGATCGCGCCCGAGTACCAGGCGATGAAGAACTCCATCCCGTAGGCGTAGCCGACCATGCAGCCGGTCACCAGGATGATCTTGTTCATGTTGTCGAGGTGGCGCAGCGTGATCAGGTTCTTGAGCCCGAACATCTCGCGGGCCGGAACCGCCAGCGTCACCACCATCGCGAAGCCGGAGAAGATCGCGCCCGCGACGAAGTAGGGCGGGAAGATCGT
>JBMSXH010000158.1:0-6075 GCA_049425445.1 Phycisphaerales bacterium
CGCGTGAGGCCGAGTCGAGAGGCGAGCGGATTGTCGATGAGGGTGCTCGAGTCGGTGGCGCCCATCTGCAGGGCGACTCGCCAGTCGAAGTCGCGGAGTCCGTTGCGGTCGACGACCCGCTGCAGGTTGGGCACCGTGTCGGCGCTCGCGATCACGTGCACGCCGACCGCGGGGCCTTCCCGAAGGATCGCCGCAAGGAGCTTGTCCGGCTTCGGAGGTCCGTCGTCCGAGGAGAACCCGTAGTCGTCCTCGTTCCGGCGGAGATCGCGGAAGCGATGGATGCCGTGGACGACGAGCAGGGTGGTCGTCGCGTCGCGGGTCGGATCGTCCTGCCGTGCGACGACCTCCTGCGCGAGTTCGGCGAGGACGTCGGGAAGATCGCGTGGCGACAGCGTGCGCCTCTCGCAGGGCAGGCGTTCCGCGATCGCGGTCAGCGTGCCGAAGGAGGGATCGTCCGCCGGAGTGCCGTCGGCGACGAGCAGGCGGAGCGCGCTGCGCTCCCGCTGCGCGGCGGCGCCGAGAATGCCCGACGCGAGCATGCCGAGGGTCGTCTCGATCTGCTGACCCACGACGACGAGGTTCGATCCGGGCTGTCGCCTGAACTCGGCGCAGGCCGGATCGCGGATCGCGACGGGATCGCCGATCCAGATCCGAAGCAGTTCGCGGGACGGCCGCTTGGTCGGATCTCGCAGGAGTTCGGCGAGGGGGCCGTTCGCGGCGAGATCCGCCGGGGCGCTGCCTTCGAAGATGAGCGGCATCGCCGGGGGCAGTCCGCGGTTCCTCGCGAGATCCACGACGTCCGCCAGGACCCGATCCCGGACCTCCTCGGGAAGCCAGACGACCTGGAACGGGCTGTTGCCCTCGACGAGGCCGCCCGCATCGTTGTAGATCGCCTCGCCCGGCCGCGACAGCAGTCGGGCGGCGCTGTTGTCGTCGGAGAGGATCACCTGCGCGTCTGCCTCGGAGCACTGCAACGCGATCCGCACGCCCATCTGTCCCATGGTGCTGCGGGCGAGCGAGTACGCGCCCCCGAGGGTCTGCGAGCCGAGCACGGCGTGCACGCCGAAGGCACGGCCCTGTCGGGCGATGCGGTCGAGCAGAAGCCCCGCCTCGCTCGCCACCTTGTCGTCCTCGGTGAAGAGCTCCTGGAACTCGTCGATCACGAGCAGCGTTCGGGGCATCGGCTCCTTCGGACGCGCCGCCCGGAAGCCCTTGAGGTCCTGCACGCCGACGGCGCGGAAGAGATCGCCTCGCCGCTTGAGTTCGCCGTCGAGCCCCTGCAGCACGCTCAGTCCGAACTCGCGATCGCTTTCGACCGCCACGGCCTTGATGTGCGGAAGCCGATGCGTCGCGTAGGTCTTGAACTCGACGCCCTTCTTGAAGTCGACGAGGTAGAGCTGCACCTGCTCGGGCGAGTACCAGGCGGCGAGGTTCGTGATGAGGGCGTGCAGCAGCGTCGACTTGCCGGAGCCGGTCTTGCCCGCGATCAGCACGTGCTGGGCGGTGCCTTCGCCGAGCACCATCTGCTGCAGACGCGTGGCGCCCGCCCGACCGAGCGAGACCGCCAGGCGCTGGCCGCTGTCGAGAGTCCAGCGATCCGGTCCCGACGGGGCGATCGCCTCGAAGGGAACCTCGACCCGCGAGGCGGTCTTCGCGCTTCGTCCGATCCGCGCGGCGAGGCTTTGCAGATGGTCCGCAGGCGGCGGATCGTCGAGGACGAGCGGCAGCGGCTCGAGGCCGGCGATCGCGACGGCCAGTTCGGAAGCGTCCTTGCCACGCGGGTGCAGCCTGACCACTCCGCGGGCCAGATCCTCCGGCGCGAGCGCGGGCGGCAGCGGCATCCGGAGATCGCGCAGCAGCAGCGTGAGCACGCCGCACCGGGCGCCCGATTCGAGGATGCTCGCGAGCCGCTTCGCCGCGGTCTCGGTGAGATTCGACGGAAGATCCGCCATCACCAGCACGCGATACGGCTCGGCGATCTCGCCGGCCTTCTCGTTGTACGCATCGATCGAGTCGAACTCGTTTCGAAGGTACTTCTGGATCACCGTCTCCATGTGCTCGGTGAGATCGGTGAGCCGCTGCTCGATGTGGCGAGGATCGGTCCAGATGCGATCGCCCACGAGCTGCTGATCCTCGTCGGCGAGGTGCATGAAGCCCGCGAAGTTCTGTCCGAGTCCGACCGGATCGACGAGCGTCAGCCGGACCTTGCCGGGCGGAAGCGTGGTGAGGATTCGCAGCACCGCGGCCTGCAGGGCTTCGAGCCCGCGGCTTCGTGAGGCCGGTTCGACCTCGACGAGCAGTCCCCGTCGAGCGGGCAGATCGAGCAGCAGCGGAAGATCCACGGCCTCCGGCATCGGGCGAGGCCGGTCGTCGGGGTGGGCCGGATCGCCGGACTTCGCGAGGCGCGTCGGATCGAGACGGAGCGATCCGATGGCGATGGGCAGGCCGGGCGCCTCGGCCGGATCCCACGCGGACCACTTCGGGTCGCTCCAACGCCGCGATCTCGGGGCCGCGAGCGCGGTGAGCGATTGCACCGCGTCGGCGAAGGCGGCGAGCGTCGATCGCCATGCGACGTCGAGCGCCTCGCCCTCGTCGTCGTGCGATTGGGTGGCGAGAGCGACGCGCTCGTCTCCCTCGGTCTCGGCGCAACGGATCGCCGCCTCATGCTCCGATTCGGCGGAGGCCAACGTCTCGTCGGCAGCCGACTCCGCGTCTGCGATCCGTTCATCGCGACCGACGAGGGCCTTCTCCCGATACTTCGGTCCGAGCTCCTCGAGTTGCGAAAGTCGCTCGTCGCGCTTCTTGGAGATCTCCTCGAGCAGCGGCGTGAACTTCGCCTCCGCCGCCCGAGTCTCCAGTTCGAGGTTTCGCCCCAGCACCTCGTCGCCGCGCTTGCGGATCTCGGCGGCCTCCTTGACGGCGATCTCGGCGCTTCGGTCGACCTTCGCCGCCGCGAAGGCGAACCGGTCATGCACTCGTCGCACCTGGCCTCGCGCAAGGAGGTAGGCGATCGTGAGGAGCGCGATCGAGGCGACGACGCCCGCGCCCGCGCCGATCGCGACCGCGATCGCGCCGTCGGGTCGCAGGAAGGCCGCGATCGTGCCGCCCACCACCGCGCCCGGGAGGACGAGCAGGAACGGGATCACTCCCCTGAAGAGCAGCGGCAGGGTCCGCTTGCGGATCTCCTCCGCGGACTCCCGCAGTTCGATCAAGGCCATCGGCACCGCGGTGGCGCCTTGACCGGCCAGCGCCGCGTCGACGGTCGTCGCGTCGACGTTGAACCGGGGCGGACGCTGGCGGCACTTCGAGAGGAAGGTGCGAACCTCCGCCCGCTGCTCCTCGAGCACCTGCCGGGCCGAGGCGATGCGTTCGCGGACCGCGTCGGCTTCCTTCTGATTGCGCTCGACGCCGCTGTCGTGGACGCTGTCGGCGAGCCACATCGCCTCGCCGAGCGCCTTGCGGGTCCGCTCCTCGGCCTGTTCGGCCTTCTCGATCGCGGACTGTCGCGCCGACGCGAGCTCTCGCTCGATCCGCTGGAGCCGTTCCCGATAGCGATGCTCCTCCCGTTCGAGCGTCTCCTCTCGAAGCGCCCGCGCCGCGGAGATCGCCTGCTCGCGCTCGATGGACGCGGTGCTGACCGCCTGACGCCGGTTCCGTTCCGCCGCGGCGAGTTCCTCGGCCAGACGCTCCCGCCTCGCCTTCGATCGAACCGCGTGGGCCTCGATGG
Source organism: Phycisphaerales bacterium (assembly GCA_049425445.1). GTDB lineage: Bacteria > Planctomycetota > Phycisphaerae > Phycisphaerales > SM1A02 > VGXO01. Next base: position 3,728 of record JBMSXH010000158.1, read on the forward strand.
CGGCTTCGAGCGCGGTGGTGAAACGCCCCGCGTCCTCCGCGGGATCCCCGGCTCCGCGGCGGTGCGGCGCGAGCGTCACGCCGGCGATGGGCGTTGGGGACTCGTCGGGGCGATGGTCGGTCATGAAGGGCGGATGCTCGCGGCGGTGGGGCGGCCGAAACGGGGGGCCGTCGGGCCGTTCAGCCGCACTCGCGGCGGACGCGGGCGATCGTATCGCGCATGGAATCCATCGCGGTCAGGGCGGCGCGGATCCGTCCGTCGAGCGGCTCGATCTGCCGTTCTCCGAGGGCGTGCCGGACCGGATCGTCCCAGGTGTCGCACACCCGACCCCATCGAATGAGCAGTTCCTTGTGAAGGAGCTGCAGGCGCACCCGACCTGATGCGACGCTCATGGATCGGCCTCCGTCGGCGGGGGCGGATCCCCCTCGGCCGAACCTTCGTCCCGCACGGCACGATCCGCCGGCGTCGCGGGGGCGTCGGTCGATGCCTCGCCTCTCGGTGTCTCAGTGGTGTCCACGCGCCGCATGGAGGCGAGCGTCGGCGCGACGGCGGCGCCGCCGATCTCGGGAATGCCAGCGATCAGGGCCCGAAGGTCCGGAGCGGCGGTGTGGAGGTACTGCTCGAGTGCGGCGAGCGCCCGCTTGAGCATCTCCGCCGAGGCGGGCAGCTCACGCTCGAGGACGGCGGCGAGTGAACTCGTCGCGGCCTTGTAGCGGGCGGCCTCCTGCCCGAGATGCACCGACCAGTGCTTGATGCGACGGATCTTCTGCTCGGCCTCCTCGAGCCTTGCCTGCGCCCGCTGAAGCGCCTTCTTCTCGTCGACCGCAGAGGGCGGGCGATCCTTGCTCGAGACGGTGAGCTGCTTGCGGTACAGCGCGCTCTTCGCCCGAGTGACCTCCTCGCCTCGACGCCGATGCTCCTGCTGCCAGTGGATCTTCTGCTCGCGTTCGAGCCAGACCTGCACGCGATCGACTTCGGAGTCCGCCTCGCCGAGCGCGTTCGCCGCGTCGTGGATGAACTCCAGCAACGACGCACGGAAGCGCTCGAGGGCCTCGAGGTTGGTGACGCCGGCGCCTTCCTTCATCGCTGGTTGAGGTACTCGTCGATGCGATCGGCCTTGCGAAGCAGGAAGGGCACGTGGATCTCGGCGGCCTTCACGAAGCGGGCCAGCACCTTGAGGGTCTGGTCGAACTCCTCGGCGAAGCGGGTCTGCTCCTGGTCCTTCCAGGTCTCGGCGAGCTGGCCCATGCGGCTCTGAAGGCTCGACATGCGGGCCTGCATCTCGTTGGTCGCCTTGCGGAGATCGCCCGCGAAGCGGCGAAGTTCCTCGGGATCGACGATCGCCTTGCTCATGGGGCGGCTCCGGGGTGAGATGACGAGTCTACTTCGACCGGAAGCCTCCGTCGGTTGCCCGATCGGCTTCCTCCCCGATACTTCCTCGACGCGCCGCGACGATCGCCGACGCGAAGGAGTGTTCCGCATGGCGAGCGAGATCCGAATCGGCGATGTCTGGCGGGGAAGCCGGAGCGGCGCGGCGTTCGAGGTCCTGGACCCTGCCGACGATTCCGTCGTCGGATCGGTGCCCGCCTGCACCGCGGAGGATGCCGCGGATGCCGTCGACGCCGCCATCCGGGCGTTCCCGGCGTGGCGACGGGAGACCGCACGGGCCCGGGCCGGTCATCTGCGACGGCTCGCGGAACTGCTTCGTCGCGATCGCGAGCGACTTGCGCTGACGATGAGTGCGGAGCAGGGCAAGCCGCTTGCCGAAGCCCGCGGCGAGGTCGAGTACTCCGCGAGCTTCTTCGATGTCGCGGCGGAGCTGGCTCCCCATGCCGGGGGCGAGATCGTGCCGGCGGCGGATCCGTCGCGTCGCATCCTGGCGCTGCCCGAGCCGCTCGGCGTCGCCGCGATCGTGACGCCGTGGAACTTCCCGCTGGCCATGATCGCCCGGAAGGTGGCGCCGGCTCTCGCGGTGGGTTGCACCGCGGTGATCAAGCCCGACGAACGCACGCCGCTCTCGGCGATCGAGTTCATGCGGCTCGCCGAGGAGGCGGATCTGCCGCCGGGCACCGTGAACCTCGTCACGGGCGAGCCGGCGCCGATCGTCGAGGCGTGGCTGGGCGATCCCCGGGTGCGGGCGATCTCCTTCACGGGATCGACCGAGGTGGGCAGGCTGCTCATGCGGCACGCGAGCCGCCACCTTGCCCGAGTCTCGCTCGAGCTCGGCGGGCACGCGCCCTTCCTCGTCTTCGCCGATGCGGACCTCGACCGGGCGGTGGAGGCGGCGGCGGCAAGCAAGTTCCGCAACGCCGGGCAGACCTGCATCTGCGCAAACCGCTTCATCGTGG
>JBMSXH010000159.1:0-6070 GCA_049425445.1 Phycisphaerales bacterium
GGGTCGCCTGCCGATAACGGGCTCTGGCGGGAGAGAGAGCCTTGGAGATTCCGCCATGACCCTGCTTGCGCCCGCCGCTCCTTCGGCCTTCGTCAACCGCCGCCGCTTCGAGCGATTCAGCCTGCGGCCGATGTACACCGCGGTCTCGCTTCGCCGCCGGTCCGACGACGCGTCGTCGCGACTCGACGGACACGCCTACGACATCGGCGAGGGTGGGGTGAACGTCGAGATCGACGAGCCGATCGTCGCGGGCGAGCCGATCGAACTCGAGATCGACCTTCCCGGTTGCAGCCGCCGGATCGCGGCCCTCGGCCGCGTGGTGCGGTGCGACGACGATCCGGCGGACGTGCTCGGTCCCTGTCGGCTCGCGGTCAAGTTCGAGGGCTTTGCCAGCGATCTCGATCTGCCCGCCCTTCGCCGCTACCTCGGCGAAGGCTGGCTGATGCGGGCCGCCTGATCGATCACGAGATGCCGCGGTCCTGAAGCGCTCGAAGGATCGCTTCGACCGCCAGCACCGGCGGGAACGCCTCGGTGTCGATGCGGAGATCCGCCAACGCGCGATAGGTCCGTTGCCGTTCGCTTCGCAGCAGGGCGATCTCGCCGGCGGCGTCGTCGCCCCGCAGCGGGGGGCGGTCGGAGCCCGAGGCGATTCGTGCCGCCAGCACCCGATCGGGGGCATCGGTCCAGATCACGAGGGAGCCGCGTCGCTTGGCGTCTTCGATCAGCTCACGGCCCCCGACGACGAAGGGTGTGCCGCCTCCGAGCGCGAGCACGATCGGCGTCCGAACCGCCTCGGCGAGCGAGAGCGCCTCGGCTTCGCGGAAGGCCGGCTCCCCAAGCTGGCTGAACGCCTCTGCGACGGAATCGACGCCGAGGCGAGCGAGCACCGCGTGGTCGAGATCGAGCCACGGGCGATCGAGTCGCGTCGCGAGCGACTTCGAGAGGGTCGACTTTCCGCTGCCTCGAAGGCCGAGGAGGATCGCGATCGGGGCTGGATCGATCACGGGCTGCTCGAGGGAAGCGGTGGGGGCGGCACGCGAATCAACGACAACCCGGCGGATCCGAGATCCGCCGGGCTGATGAATGACTGAAGGCGGCGCATCCGCAGACCGCGGACCGAACCGGTCAGCTCGTGGTCACCACGCGGCGGCCGAGACGGCGGCGGCGGTTGATGATCCGGCGACCCTTGCTCGTCCGCATGCGGGCTCGGAAGCCGACCTTGCGGACCTTCTTGATGCGGCTGCTCTTGTGGGGGTAATGCATGGCGGAACCGTCTCGTCGGAATCGGCGGGAATCGGGAAAGGTACCCGCTCCCCTCCGAGGATGCAACGGGCAGATCCAAAGAGCGGGCGGTCCGGCGTCCCGGGCTTCCCGGGGAGGCCGCGACCCGGGCCGGAATCCGGATCGCCACCCGACAGTCGGACCCCGACCCGAACCGATACATCCGCCTTCGAGGGGTTGGTCCCCTCGGTGGATGGCCGTGAGCGGTTGCTCCCGTCGGCAAGGGTTCGGTCCCGGAGGGCCCCCGGCCCCAAGCCCCGCGAGTGCCCGCCCGCGACCTCCTCGTTCCGACGCCGCGCGACCCGCGGCGGTTCAGGTCTGTCGAGAGGGTCCCGACATGGGCCAGGATGCCGCAGCGCGGGCCGAGGAGATCCTCGGGCATCGCTTTTCCGATCGAGCCTTGATCGAGCAGGCGCTGCTCCATGCCTCGGAGGCCGAGAGCCGCCTCGCGAGCAACGAGCGGCTCGAGTTCCTCGGCGACGCGGTGCTGGCGATGGTCGTGTGCGACCACCTCTTCCGCCGCTATCCCGACCTGCTCGAAGGCGAGCTCACCAAGATCAAGTCGAACGTGGTGAGCCGTCGGCAGTGCGCCGAGATCGCGAACGAACTCGGGCTCACCGGACTGCTCAAGCTCGGCAAGGGGATGGCGGGGCAGGACTCGCTTCCGTCCTCGCTCGCCGCCGCCGCATTCGAGGCCGCCATCGGGGCGATCTACCTCGACGCGGGCATGGAGCGGGCGAGGGCGTTCGTCCTCGAGCATCTCGGTCCGCACGTCGATCGCGCCGCGAGGCTTGGCCATCAGCGGAACTTCAAGTCGGTCCTGCAGCAGGCGCTGCAGCGTGGCGGTGGGGCGGCGCCCAACTATCTGGTGCTCGACGAAAAGGGCCCCGACCACGCGAAGGCGTTCGAGGTGTGCGTGGAGACCGGGGTGCGGCGCTTTCCGGCGTGCTGGGGCTCGACCAAGAAGGAGGCCGAGCAGCAGGCCGCGCTGCAGGCGCTGCTCGAACTCGGGATCGCCTCGCTCGACGAGGACGGCGAGGTTCGCCTCCATCGCGAGCCTCCCGAGGACGAATCAGGCGACTGACCGAGCGGACCGACGTCATCGGCCGAGGCGGGATTGACGCGTCCGTTCAGAGGCCGCCGTGCCGAACCACGCGCCCCTCGACGAGGAAGACCACGTCCTCGGCGATGTTCGTGATGATGTCGGCCATCCGCTCGATGCGCTGGGCGAGCGTGAGCACGTCGATCACCGCGGGCGCGTGCTCGGGGCTTCGCGCGACCTCCTCGCGGACCCATGCCACCACCTGCTTCTGAAGGGCATCGACGCGATCCTCCCGCGGCGTGAGTCCGCGGCACTTCGCGGCGTCCTGCGCGGAGAGGGCGGTGAGCACCTCCGAGAGCATCGACTTCGATTCGCGGCCCATCTCCAAGACCGTGTCCGGAACCGAGACGTGCCACTGCTTGCCGAGCCGGATCACCCGCTTGGCGATGCCCTTGGCGAGATCGGCGATCCGCTCGAGTTCGCCGTTCACGCGCAGCACGGTGAGGATGAAGCGGAGATCGCCCGCCACCGGATGGGCCAGGGCCAGGAGACGCATGCAATGCTCTTCCATGCGCACCTCGAGGCGATCGACGTCGGTGTCGCCGTCTCGGATGCGGGTCGCCTCCTCGACGTCGCCCTTCTCCATCGCCGTGAACATCAGCCCGACCCGCTCCTCCACCAGCGCGCCCATGGCGAGCAGCTCGCGGCGGATCTCGACGAGTTCGGTGCGGAGGTCGACGGGCATGGGCCTTGGTGCCTTGTCGCCCGCGGTCGGCGACGCGTCGGACTCGACGCAGCCGCCCGGGCTTCGGTGATTCCGGGGCTCGTGAGCGAGAGGGCGTTCACGAGAGGTCGGAATGGTATCGGCGCATCGCGGCCCGGGCAGGGCCGGAAGTCGTCAGTTTGGCGGTGGGGATCGCGGACTCAGTTCCCGAGCAGCGCCGCGAGTTCGTCGGCGCCGAGGCTCTCCCGAGCCGAGTCGCCGTCCCGCTGGATCGGCAGCACGAGCCGAAACTCGCTGCCCTCGCCGATCTCGCTCGAGACCTCGACCTTGCCGTCGTGCGCCGCGGCGATGTGCTTGACGATCGAGAGGCCCAGGCCCGTGCCGCCGCGGTCGCGGCTTCGAGCGCGATCGACCCGATAGAAGCGCTCGAAGAGCCGGTCGAGATGCTCGCGCGGAATGCCGGGGCCCTCGTCCCGCACCGCGATCACCACCTGCCCCTCGCTCGCCTCGCTCCGCAGATGGACGGTGGTTCCCTCGGGCGCGTACTTGATGGCGTTGGAGACGAGGTTCGCCAACGCCTGCTCGAGAAGTGCGGCGTTTCCCACGAACGCGACCGAGGCGACCCGGCTCTGGTCGAGGCGGATTCGTCGGGCTTCCGCCGCCGGGCCGAGACTCTCGGCGACGGTTCGCACGAGGCTCGCGGAGTCGCAGGGGCCGGGCGCGAGCCGCTGCCTCGCATCGGGACCCTCGAGCTGGGCGAGCGTGAGCAGGTCCTCGATGATGGCCGCGAGGCGATCGGCGTTGCGGCGCACGATGTCGAGAAACCGCCGCGACTGCTCCGGATCGCCGAAGCCGACCTCGACGAGCGTGTCGACGTAGCCCTTGATGTTCGTGATCGGCGTGCGAAGCTCATGGCTCACGTTCGCCGCGAAGTCGCTGCGAAGGCTCTCGAGCCGGCGCAGCCGCGTCACATCGGTCATCAGGACGAGCAGGTCGCCGCGTTCGCCCATGCGGCTGCAGGTCGCCTGCACGACGACCTCCTTCCCGCCGATCGAGACCGGAAACTCCTCGGGTCTCGCGTCGGCGCCGGCGAGCGCCTTCGCGAGCAGTCGCTGGAGTTGAGGAGATCGCACCGTCTCCTGCAGGAGTCGCCCCGGGGCCGAGGCACGCTCGAGTCCGAGCATCGCCGCCGCGCCGGTGTTGATCGAACGGATCCGCTGCTGCCGGTCGAGGGTGACGAGGGCGCTGCCGAGCGCCTCGAGCAGGCCGCTCTGTTCCGCGAGGCTCGACTCGACGCGATCGAGGCGGTCCATCCAGGCGGCTTCGAATCGGCGAATGGCGTCCTCGATCGGAAGCAGTTCTTCGCCGACCTCGAGTTCCTGATCGAATCGCCCCGCCTCGGTGGCCTGCTCCACCGCAATGGCGATTCGCTCGAGCCGATCGCGCCGAACCCGACCGGTCCAGGCGAGCACGGTGAGCGGGAGCGTGGCGAGGAGCAGCACGCCGGCGGCGATCCACGCGATCGGTTGGGTGGTCGGCGCGGGCGACGGCATCTCGAGCGTGACCTGCCACGCAGGCTCGCCGGGCAGCGGCGCCGCGGCGACGAGCACGCTCCGCCCGCCGTTCTCGCGGGTTCGCGCGACGGCCGATCGCTCGGCGTCCCGCAGCAGCGACGAGTCGGCCGCGGGTGGGGTGTCGCCAGGCGCCCCGCTCGCGGCGAACACGGCACGATCGCGATGCAGGACGACCACGCCCTCGAGTCCGTCCGCGAGCCGTCCGATCCGGCGTCGGGCCGATTCGGGCGAGGCGAGGTCGGAGGACTCGATCGATGCGGCGATGGTGGCGGCCGCGCGGGCAGCCAGATCGATCGAAGCGTTCGAGAGGGCGTCGCGGGCGGCGATCGCGCCGACGGCGATCAACGCGATCGCCGCGAGCGCCTGCACTGCGGCGAGCGTCGGCAACACGCCGTGCGCCGGAGCCGGGCTGCGGCGTGCGATCATCCGTCGACCGGCATCGCTTCCGCGAACCGGTATCCCACGCCGCGAACGGTCTCGATGCAGTCGGCGAGATCACCGAGCTTGCGTCGCAGGGCGGTGACATGGACGTCGACGGTCCGGCTCGTCAGGACGGCGGAGCGTCCGTGCACCGCCGCGATGATCTGGTCGCGGGTGCGGACGAATCCAGGCCGCGAGGCGAGGTGCTCGAGCACGCCGAACTCGGTGACGGTCAGGTCGATCGGACGGCCGTCGCAGAGCACGACGTGACGCTCGGTGTCGATCACGATCGAACCGCCGCGCAGCGAGATTCGGCCTCCGCCGAGACCGCCTTCGTGCGGGTCCTCGCGACGAAGGATGTTCCGGAGGCGGGCGATGAGGACCTTCGCGCTGAAGGGCTTGGTCACGTAGTCGTCCGCGCCGAGTTCGATCCCGGTGACGACGTCGGTCTCCTCGCCCTTGGCCGACACCATCAGGATCGGGATGGCCCGGGTGTCGGGGTTCTGCTTGAGGCGACGACAGACCTCGAGCCCGTCGAGATCGGGCAGCATGAGGTCGAGGACCACCACATCGGGCGAGCGATGCCGCACCGCGTCGAGGGCAAGCTTGCCCGAACCCACCGCCCGGGCATCGAGCCCTTCGCGGCGGACGTGGAACTCGATGAGTTCGGCGATCTCGGGTTCGTCCTCGACGATCAGGACCTGCTTCATGGGGTTCGCTCGCGGTGACGGTAGTCGGGAGCGTCGGATTATGGGTGGTGTGCCCCGTCCGGTCGGTGGACCTGCGCGAAGAATCCGTGAGCGCCCGAGCGACCTTCCGGATCGCAGGTCGGGCAGGATGGGACCGACGTCGCCTCGCCCGGGGCCGGTCTCGCCGTCTGGTGGCGGAGGGGAGCGGAGAACCTGGAGGCTGCGGCGGGGGCCCCCGAAGCGGTGTCGAGGCCCGGTTGGTTGTCCCCGGAATCGCCGCAGGCGTCGCGGCGAGGTCGCCGATAGTCGAGGCTCGTCGGCCCGTCGGAGAGCCGCATCC
>JBMSXH010000160.1:0-6047 GCA_049425445.1 Phycisphaerales bacterium
GCGAATCCACCGAAAGCGTGCCGTCACAGATCGAGGGCACTCGGAGTGCTCGGATCCTCCGATCGCCAGGCGCGCGTCCGCCAACGCTATCCGCGAGGCCAGGCTGGCTCGACGAAGGACTCGATCCGGCGGCATCGCCCCGTGGCCGCGTCGATCTCGACGCAGCATCCTCCGACCGCCTCCCGCCCGCGTCCGACCTCGTAGGGCACATGGACGCCGGTCGTCATGTGTCGAAGCACCGCCTCGGCATCGCGACCGATCACGCTGTCGTAGGGGCCCGTCATCCCGAGATCGCTGATGAAGCCGGTCCCGCCGCGCAAGATCCTCGCGTCGGCCGTCGGGACATGGGTGTGCGTGCCGAACACGGCGGACGCTCGTCCGTCGAGGTGCAGGCCCAGCGCCGCCTTCTCGCTCGTCGCCTCCATGTGGGCCTCGACAAGCACGATCGGGGCCCGCTCCGGAAGCGTCGCGATCAGCGCGTCGGCGCAGGAGAACGGGTTGTCGGCGGGCAGGCCCATTCCGATCCGCCCGAGCACGGTGAAGACGTAGAGGTCGCGTGAACAGTCGCCGCCGGCGGGAATTCTCAGGAACCGTTTACCGGGGGCCGCCGCTGCGAGATTGGCCGGCCGGGCCACCGGTGTTTGGGGATCCTCCAGCACCGGCACGATCCGCCGATCGCGGTAGACGTGGTCGCCGAGCGTGAGCCCGGCGATGCCCAGACCCAAGAACCGCGTCGCGAGATCGGGGGTCAACCCGGAACCATTGCGGGCGTTCTCGACGTTCGCGACGACCCGGTGCGGGCGAAACCGCTGCCGAAGCAGCGGCAGTTGAGCCTGAAGAACCTCTCGACCGGGGGTGCCGACCACGTCTCCAATCAAAAGGACGCGAATCGGTTCGGACATGCGAGGCGAGTCCTTGAGCCGTGACCCTGGCTGGCGTTCGGGTCGAAGTCGATCTTCGAAACCCCAGCCCACTCCGGTACACTCTAGGCCGTCGGGCTCTCCCGGACCCCGACTTCGCCTTCGCTCGATCGCCGCTGGACCTCCGCGATGTTTCCGTCGCGCAGAACGCCCTGCTTCGATCGGCCGCTTGAATCGATCTCGCCGACCGACCGGACCCGATCCTCGCCGGGCCGCGACGCGGATCGACGTGACCTTGCCGGGACGCGGTCCTGTCCGCGAGGAGTCGAAGACCGATGGCCGAAGGAACATCGCCTGCTGCGGACCCGCCCTTTCGCGTTGGCGAGGAGGTGCGGCACGCGAAGCGTCCCGAGTGGGGTGTCGGGACCATCCAGCGGCTCGAGCCCGCCCGGCACGGAGGCATCGTCGACCAACGCCTCTGGATCCGGTTCTCGAACGCGGGGATGAAGGTGGTCCTCGCCAGCGTCGGCGAACTGCAGCGAACCGCCTCGCCGATCATTGGCGAGGAGGGCCATACGCTCGCAGATCGCGAACTCCGGCATGAGCAGGGATGGCTGGGCGAGATCGCTCGCAGCAAGCCCGAACAAGCGATGACGGAACTGCCGCCGCAGGCAAGCGATCCGTTCCTCTCGCTCCGGAAGCGCCTGGAGTTCACGATCGCGCTCTATCGCTTCGAGCCGCTCGGCGGGAAGCTCCTTGACTGGGCGGTCGCCCAGAGCGGCTTGTCCGATCCGCTGGCCCGGTTCAACCGGCACGAACTCGAGCAGTTCTTCCAGCGCTGGGCCCACCACCGAGACCTCCATTTGGCCAAACTCTCCCAGGAGTGCCGCAACGAACCGGGGCTCCTCGATTCGGTGATGAAGCAGGCTCCGCCCGCCGCCCACAAGGCGTTGCGAAAGCTCCACGCCGGACGTTGACGCAACACCACATCCGGCGTCGTCCTCAAGACCGGTCGCGACGATCGCGAAGCGTCGTCCGAAAATGTCGCCGCGAACAAGGCACGCTCGAGCCGCATCGAGAGTTCCGTCTGCCGAGTGCATTCGCAGGCACGCCTCTTGCCTCATCGATCGGGTCGGCATCGCGGCATGCGATCGACGCACTCGTGGACGCCTCGGAACGAGGTCAGAAGAGGGAGAGAAGAGATGGACGAGGAGAGCTTCCGCCGCAAGCTTGGCGAGATCCTGGGCGTGATGGATGCACATGCCTCCGAGGCGTCTGGGACCGCCTCCGGCTCCGAGGAACGCGCGTCGAGCCACGCCGATTGGCCCGAGCATCTTCGCGACTCGGTGGCCCGTCTGCATGTGGCGGTCGATCAGTTGCGACTCCGAGTCAAGTACCTCGTCTTCGACCTCGAGGCCACCCGACGCGAGAACGCGTTCCTGCGCTCCATGCTCGAGCGGTCCTCGCGAGACTCGCGTCGACCCGACATCGAGGATCAGGATCGCTGAGAGAACTCGGGGGTCGCCCCACATCGAATCGTCGAGGAGTCCGCCCCGCCGCCCGCATGGCACTATGGCGGGGCGGATTCGCGTTCGAGCACGACGTGAAAGAGGTGCCAGTGCTTGGGTTCCCCACGAGCGCCACGCCCGGGTCGATCGACCTCGTGGATCTGCGTTGCGTTCCATGACGGCTCGCCGCCGACGCCGAGAAGCCGTTCGATCGACTCTGGGGAGTGCGAGGTGACGCTGCCGGGCTCGGCCTGGAGGATCAGCGGTTCGCGTGCCCCGAAGAACTGTCCGGCGAAGAATCCCCGCGGAAGCGTCGCGTCGGTGACCTGCCGCCAGAGCCCCTCGAACGCGTCGGCCCGACAGAACGGAAGCGAGAAGCCGGCGTGGACGAGGGTGTAGGTCCGCGCCGGCAACCGCAGATGCTCGAAGGCGGCGTGTTCGAGGGTGAGCCCGGCCGCCACGCCGGCCTCTTCCGCCCGCCTCCGGGTCGACTCGAGGCATGGGGCATGCGCATCGATCGCATGCACGCTCCAGCCTCGTCGAAGCAGTTCGAGGGTCTCGTTGCCGGCTCCGCAGCCGAGGTCGACCGCGTGGCGCGGCAACGGAGGATCCGACGAATCCGTGAGCGCCAGAACGCGCTCGAGGCGATCGACCACGTCGACGAGCCACGCTCGCGGAGGCCACGCCCCGCTCGCGGCGAGGAACTCGTCCGCCGCGCGCGAGCCGAACGACGCTGACGCGGTGATCGGGTGGGTCGAGGGTTCCATCGGTCTCGTGTTCCCGGTCGCGCGATGCGAATATAGTCCGCCCCACTTCCCGAACCGACCGATCCGCTGCGATGTCTCCCGCCCTCCGCCTCCACGACCTCCGCTTCACCTACCCCGGCTCGCTGGCGTTGGAAGTCCCTTCGCTTCGGCTCGAGGCTGGCGAGGAACTTCTCCTCGAGGGGTCGTCGGGCAGCGGCAAGAGCACCCTGCTCCATCTGATCGCGGGGCTCCTCGAGCCGTCCAAGGGCACCATCGAGATCGCCGGCGAATCCCTGACATCCGCAAGGGGCGCCTCGAGAGACCGGCTTCGCGGTCGCCAGATCGGCATGATCTTCCAGACGTTCAATCTGCTCACGGGATTCTCCGCGGCGGAGAACATCGCGATCGCGATGCTTCTGGCGGGACGCCCGGCTGCCGAGCATCGCCCCCGCGCGGAGAAGTTGCTCTCCTCGCTCGGCGTGGACGCGATCGATCGCCCCGTCGAGCAACTCAGCGTCGGTCAACAGCAGCGCGTGGCCGTCGCCCGCTCGCTCGCCGCGAAGCCCGCGCTCGTTCTGGCGGACGAGCCGACGGCGAGCCTCGATCCCGATCACGCCGAGCGCGTGGTCTCGATGATCCGAGGAGCCTGCCGCGAGGAGGGCGCGGCCCTGCTTCTGACCAGCCACGATCCGTCGATGCGGGAACTCTTCGCGGATCGCGTCGACGTCCGCCGGTTCGTTCGCGAGGAGGTTGGAGCATGAGCGATCTCGCGATCGTGCTGAGAAGCCTGCAGACGAGGCTGTTCCAGACCCTCGTCACCGCCGCCACCGTGGCGATCGGCGTCGGGCTGCTGCTGACGCTCCTCTCCCTCCGCGAGTCGGGTCGGGATGTCTTCAAGCGCGGAAGCGGCAACGTCGACCTGCTCGTCAGCGCGGAACCAGGGGCGCTCGTCTCGGTGCTCAACGGGCTCTTCTACGCGGGCGCCCCCGCGAATCCGATTCCATGGTCGCGGTTCGTGGAGTTGCGGGACGGATACCCCTGGCAATGGGCGATCCCCATGCAGCAGGGCGACAACTACCGCGGTTATCCCGTGCTTGCGACGACGAGCGAGTTCCTCACCCGCTACGAGCCGGAGCCCGGCGTTCCCTGGAAGTTGGCGGAGGGTCGGGTCTTCGAAAAGGCGTTCGAAGTGGTGGTCGGCGCCGAAGCCGCCAGGGCGACGCGTCTGAAGATCGGCGATCGGCTCACCGTGACGCATGGAAGCGGCGGCTCGCGGGAGGATCACGGACACAGTCACGACGAGTACGACTACACGGTGGTCGGCATCCTCGAGCCGAGCGGCTCGGCGCACGATCGGGCGATGTTCTCCGATCTCGACAGTTCGTGGGTGTTGCACGCCTTCGACCGGCACGAGCGCGAGGGCCGGCACGTGCATGTCGGCGTCGACGATCTGGAGGAGATCGACCGTGCCGTCACGGGCATCCTGCTCAAGGTCCCGTCTCGCGGCGGACCGTCGGCGGCGCTTCCGCAGCAGTTCGCGCGACTGCAGCGCGAGGGGTTCACCGTCGCCCAGCCTGCCCAGGAGATCGGACGCCTGCTCGGCATCGTCGGGAACATCGACGGGCTTCTGGTGGCGATGGCCATCGCGGTCCTTCTGGCGAGCAGCGTCGGCATCCTGCTGGCGCTCTACAGCTCGATGGATCTCCGTCGGCGTCAGGTGGCCATCCTGCGCGTGCTCGGCGCGAGCGCCGGGCGGGTCTTCTCGATTCTCCTCACCGAAGGTGCCTTCATCGGGCTCGCGGGAGCGATTCTTGGCGTGGGTCTCGCGGCGGCCGGAAGTGCGCTGGTCTCCTCGACCCTGGCGGAGCGAATCGGACTTGTCGTGCCTTGGAGTCTCGATCCGCGACTGACGCTCGCCGTGGTGGTCGGCACCACCGTGCTGGCCTCGCTGGCGGGCCTGCTGCCGGCGATGCTGGCCTATCGCACGAACGTCGCCGAACACCTGAAGCCGATCGGCTGACGACGCGGAGTCCCTCTCGTGCGAGTCTTCTGGATCTCACTGCTGCTCGCGAGTGCCTTGGCGATCGCCTGGTCGTTCTGGCCCGGAGGCGAGATGTCGCAAGGCTCCGAGCAGGCGACCTTCGCGGCTTCGACGGAACCACCTCCGCGGGATCCGGAGATCGTGTCCCCCGCCGACGGCGCCGCGATCGAGTCGATCGCCTCGGACGGGACAACTCCTCCGGCCGTGGTCGAAACGGAGGAGACGCCGACCTCCTCGGCGGTGGCCGCCGACGCTGCCGCAACGATGGCGGCAACGGGACCGTCGACGATCGCGGTGACGGAACTTGCGGTTGGGCTCGATGTGTCCATTCCCGAAGCGAGCGTCGTGCCCGGCTCGATCGTGCAGGGACCGAAAGGTGTGCTCCTGGCCGACGACCGCTTCGAGATCGAGGGCGATGGCACCCTCGAGAGTCCCTATCGCGTCAGTTGGGAACTGCTCGTGAGCGCCGGCGAGAGCTACCGCCCGCGCGTCGGCGATCGGGGCATCCCGCAGCGCATCGCGATGCTCGACGGGAAGTGGGTGGCGATCGACGGATACGTGGCCTTTCCGATGCTCGTCGGTACGACGAGCGAGGCGCTGGTCATGCTGAACAGGTGGGACGGCTGCTGCATCGGCGTCCCGCCGAGTCCCTACGACGCGATCGAAGTCAAGCTCGATCGGCCGGTGGTGCGCACGCAGATGCACGCGATCGACTACGGCGAGGTGGTCGGCGTCCTGGAGGTCGAGCCGTACCTCGTCGACGACTGGCTCGTCGGTCTCTATCTGATGGACAACGCGACGATGAAGCTCGATCTCTGAAGTCGCCGAACGATCCGATTCGACCGGCGGCGCCACCCCCGACTCCGTATGCTCCCGGATCAGGGCTGGTAGC
>JBMSXH010000161.1:0-6034 GCA_049425445.1 Phycisphaerales bacterium
CGGTCTCCGCGGCGAGGATGCCGGTGGTCTGGGCGCCGTTGGGCTGACGGACCTGATAGCGGTACTGGGGCATCGGTGGGATCGCGTGCTTCGGGGACTGGCGGTCAGGCGGCGAGCTGGCGCTCGAGCTTGTCGCGGTTGGAGGCCTTCTCGAGCGCGTCCTCGCGGGCGATGAGGCCGTTGAAGTAGAGCTCTGCGATCGAGGAGTCGAGGCTCGTCATGCCGCGGTGGCGGCTCGTCTCGATCACGTTCGGGATCTCGAAGGTCCGGTTCTCGCGGATCAGGTTCCGAACCGCAGGCGTGCAGAGAAGCACCTCGACCGCGGGCACCATGCCCGGGCGATCCGCGCGGCTGAAGAGCGTCTGCGAGATGACCGCCTCGAGCGTGTTGGAGAGCATCGCCCGGATCTGCGCCTGCTGGCCGGCTGGATACATGTCGATGATGCGCTCGACGGTCTGGGCGGCGCTGGCGGTGTGCAGCGTGGAAAGGACGAGGTGGCCCGTCTCCGCCGCGGAGATCGCGAGGGCCGCCGTCTCGAGATCGCGCATTTCGCCGACGAGGATGACGTCCGGGTCCTGACGCAGCGCGTGGCGCATGCCCGAGGAGAAGGTCGGCATGTCGGCCCCGAGTTCGCGCTGCTCGATCAGGCACAGATCCGACGAGAAGACGTACTCGACGGGATCCTCGAGGGTGATGATGTGCTTGCGATGCCGCCGGTTCATCGCATCGATCATGGCCGCGAGCGTGGTCGACTTGCCGCTGCCGGTGTCGCCGGTGACGAGCACGAGGCCGCGGGGAAGATCGACGAGTCCTTCGATCACCTCGGGAAGGCCGAGCGACTCCATCGGCGGCACGGCGGTGCGGATCGATCGCAGCGCCATCGCCGGCCCGCTGCGCTGAAGGTGGGCGTTGATTCGGTATCGCCGAAGCCCGGGGACCTCGTAGGAGAAGTCCAGATCGAGCTCTCGCTCGAAGATCTGCTGCTGCGAGGGCGTGACGATCTGATCGATCGTCCGGCGGATCCCGTCGCTGGTGAGCGTCGGGAACTCGTCCATCGGCACCATCACCGTGTGCACCCGCATCATGGGCGGATGGTCCGGGACGAGGTGGATGTCCGAGGCATCGTGTTCGTGGGCGCGGCGAAGGATCTCGTGCAGCTGCATGGTCGGTCCCCGTGGGGGTCGCCTTCTCCCTGTGGGCCTCCACGGGAGGGATCGACTTGTTCAGGGGGCGAATTGACCGCGAGCCGCGGGTTTTCGGTCCGTCGGTTCACCGCCTCCGCGGCGATTCGATTCGCGCCATGCCGCCGAGGCGGTGGAAGCAGCCTCGGACCTTCGATTGGGCTTCAGCGAGACGTGCTGGCCGCCGGCAGGCGCATCTGCTCGCCACGTCCGGAGAAGTTCGTTCGCGGATTGGCGAATCCGAGGTCGAGCAGGATCCTCGAGAGCCGTGCGGCATCGGCCCATCCCACGGTGCCGCTCACCGACCAGTTGAACGGAAGCGCTCCAGCCGAGGTGCTCGGTGCCTCGGGTCCCGCGCGATCCGCGGGAGTCGTTGCGGACGCGGCGACGCGAGCCTCCTCGGGAAGAAGTCCCAGCGGGATCACCACCGGCAGCGAGCGCACGATGGGATCTTCCGGCGGTGCGGCGGCGAGGGCCGCCCAGCGGCCCGAGAAGACCGTCCGGCCGTCCACTCGAAACACGTACTGGTAGTCGTCGAGCTGGATGGGCTCTCCCCGATCGACCCACAGCCGGACGTGAACGTCGCCCTCGGCCGCGTCGGGTCCGATCGAGCGGAGCGAGAGCCCTTCGACCGCGAGGCGAGGCTCCGAGGTCAGGCTTGGGTTCACGGCGCTGCAACCGATTCCGGCGAAGGCCGCCGCGGCGAGCAGGATGGCGGCCACGGGAACGGATCGTTCGAGCGGTTCGGAAGCAGGCACGCGGCTACTCTACCGCCGGCGTGCCGCGGAACACTTCACGAGCCTTGGCAAGTCCGGCGGCGAACCGACCGATCTCGACCGGCATGAGGGTCGCGATGCCTGCGAGTCGCCGAATGCCTCGCGCCGGATCGCCAGCCACGACCATGGCGGCGTTCCTCGTCCTCGGGGCGACCGTGGCCCTCGCGGGACCGTCGGCGCTCGCAAGGGCTCAGGACTCCGTGGCGGTCATGGTCGACGAGTCGCCCACCGCGTCCCAACTGGCCGATCGGATGCTCGAGCAGCGGGCGGCCAACGTCGGCGAGTCGGCGAGGATCGCGACACGGCTTCTCGAGGAGTTCGGCGATCGCCTCGTGCCGGACCCCGAGCGGGGCGAGGGCGCGTTCCGTTCGGTTCGCGCGGCGGTCGAGGCGGCGCTCGCCTCGCATCCGGAACTGCTCGACCGATACCGAGAGCTTGCCGAGACGGACGCCGACGAACTGCTCGAGGCCGGCGAACTCGAGCGTGTTCATCGCGAAGCGCTCTTCACCGCCGCCGGGCTCGAGGCGACGTTGCGTCTCGCCCAGCTCGACGTCGAGTCCGGGCTCGGAGCTCAGGCGCTGCGCCGCCTGAGGCGTGTGTCAGGCCATCCGGATCTCGATGGCGACCTTCGTCGCCGCGGCGAGGCAATCGAGTCGCTCGCCCGCTGGGTCGAGGGCGAGCCGGCCGAGCCGGCCCTGGGTTCGCCGCCGCCGTCGCGCGAGGCTTCCGATCCACTCGGCGTCGCTCCGAACGAGGGATCGATCTCGCCGGACTGGCGTCGCGTCTGGTCGGTCGAGCTGCCGGACTCGGCGTTCCGACGAGCGTTCCGCGAACTCCAGCAGACCGGCCGACTCGTTCCGCGTACGGCGGCGCGGATCGCGGACGACGGCAACCTGCTCGTCGCGCTTCCTTCCGCCGACGGCGACACGATCTACCTGAACGAGGGACACGTCGCCCGTGCCGTCGATCGCCTGAGCCGTCGCGAACGGTGGCGGGTGTCGCTGGAGGACGGAGAGGTCACCAATCTCGGCGCGGTCGGCGATCCGACGCTCGTGGCCGTGTCGGAGGGGATCGCGGTGACGATCGCCGGTCATGCGATCGGGACGGTGCGGACCGGCCTCGGCCGGATCGTGGCGATCGACGCCGCCGACGGCTCGATCCGCTGGCGCTCGAGGCTCGCCGACGCCGGCGAGGAGGCGGACCTGTTTCCGTACGGCGTTCCGGTGATCGCCGGGGACGCGGTGCTGGTCTTGGCGCGGCGGGTCACCAATCGACTCGAAAGCGTCGACTACCTCGCGTGCCTCTCGCTGGAGGACGGCTCGCTTCGCTGGACCTCTCGCCTTGGCTCGAGCGGCGGAATCCGACTTGGCGGAATGCGTCCCTTCTCGATCCCTCTCGTCGCCGATGGTCTGGCGTTCGTGTCTTCGTCGGTCGGCGTGGTGGCGGCGGTCGAGATCGCCGACGGCGAGATCGCCTGGCTGCGTCGAATGCCGGTGCCGCTGCGCGACACGCGGCTCTCGGTGGAGCCGTGGGAGGTCCAGCGGCCCGTCGAGATCGGCGATGCGGTCCTCGTGGTTGCACCCGATCAGGGGTCGATCCTTCGACTCGATCTCGCCACCGGGGCGGAGCTGGCGCGACGCGGCTTCGAGGATGGGAGGATTGGTCAGCCCCGCTATCTGCTCTCGGGCCGCGATCGCGAGGGACGGGACGTCCTCGTCGCGGTCGGCTCCGACATCGCGGCGCTCGATCCGGTCGATCTCTCGACGCCGCGATGGCGATTCTCCGAGGTCAACGAGGCGCTGCTCGCGGATCGATCGGGGCTGGTCAATCGAGTCGGCATCCGAGGGAGAGCGCAGATCGCCGGAGACGTGCTGCTCGTGCCGGGCCGGGCGGACATCCTGGCAATCGATCTCGCCTCCGGCGAGGAGCTTGGCCGCCTCGAGATCGACGAGCCGGTGAACCTCCTCCAGCACGACGGCCAGATCGTGCTGGCGGCGAAGGACTCGCTGCTCACGCTGATGCCGCCCGATCGGGCGCGGGAGAGGCTCGCGGAGAAGCGTCGGACGGATCCGCAGAATCCCGAGTGGCCGCTCGCCGAGATGGAACTGGAGTTCGCCGCGGGCGACGTCGACGCGGCGCTCCTTGCCGCCGAGGAGGCGTTGGCGGCGGTCGATCGATCGCCCCGCGCCGAAGAGCGGGAGCTGCTCTTCACCGAGTTGCTCGCGATCGATGCGGCCTTGCCCGCGATCGACGATCGGCTGTCGAAGTCGCGAGCGCTCCTGGCTTCGACGGCCCTCACGCCTTCCCAGCGGATCCGCGAAGGACTGACGCGGGGCGACTGGCACGCGTCGAACGGTCGGCTCGGCGAGGCGATGGAGGCTTGGCAGGCGATCCTCTCCGACGCCTCGCTCCAGCGCGAACCATTGGCGTCGGGCGGGATCGAAGTGCTGGCGGCGGCGGCGGCGCGGGAACGGATGCGTCGGCTTGCGGCATCGGCGGGCGAGGTGGTTCTCGCGCCGGCCGAGGCGCTGGCGGCGATCCGACTCGATCGAGCACGCCGGGATGGTGCCTCCGCCGAGGCGCTGCTTGCGATCGCGAGGGAGTTTCCGCTTTCGGCGTCGGCGATTGCCGCGAGACTCGACGCGGCGAGCCGACTCGAACGCGGCGGTCGCCCGCGAGACGCGATGCTGGCCCTGCTCGAGGGCGTGCGTGATGGTGGAGGCGACCGCGGCGCGTTGCGGGACGCGATGGTCGCGACGACCCTGCGGCAGGAATGGCTCGATTCGGCGCGGTCGGCGATCGAATCGGGCGGTGTCGTCTCCTCCGCGGACGCCTCGATCGGGGAGTCCGATCGATGGGCGCGACTTGGTCCGCGGGACGGGGAGCCGAGGCTTGGTGTCGAGCCGCTCGAGTCCCGCTCGTTCCCGGGTCGACTGGTTCCGTTTGCCGATGGCGCCGCGAGGCCGCGCGATCTCGTGCTCATCGCGGCGGACGGGCTGCTCTCGATGCGAGAGTCGCGCGGCGGAGCGCTCGAGGAGCGTTGGGTCGCACCGATCGAGGATCCCCTCCCGGAGGTCCTCGCGTTCGGCGAATCGATCCTCGTCTGGCAACTGGCCGATCGCGATCGGCCCATGCCGATGCGGATCGACGCCCGCTCCGGAAGGGTCGAATGGGTGAACCCGTCGGTCGCCGAGCTCTTCGACGCCATCGATTCGTCAGCGCCGCACCCGCTCGAAGGGCAGCGTCCGGCCGCTGGCGCGACGGAGCCGTGGCGAGCCACCGAGGTGCTGCCGCAGGTCGTCGAGGATGGCCTCATCCTCGTGCGGCGCGATGGCGAGGTCGCATGCCTCGACCTCGAGGACGGAAGGACCTTGCGGTGGTCGCTGAAGGCGCCGATCGAGGCGGTGTTCCACATCGACGGCGGTCCGCTTGGAGTCGTGGCCGCTGGCCGCGGACGCGATGAGTCGGGGGCGATGGTGCCGGTCACGGTCTGGATCGACCCCGATGGTGTGGTCCGACGTCGATGGGTCGGTTCAGACGGGGAGGATGTCCGCTGGGTACGACTCTCCACGATGGGGGAGATCGCCTGGGGCACCGCGGAAGGCGTCGAGGTGCGGTCGATCGCGGTCGGCGATGGTGCGTCCGATGGTCGGTGGAGGTCGATCGGTCCGTGGGCCCGCAACACGTGGGATGCGTGGCTCCTCGGTGATCGGCTGCTGCTTCGACAGGGCGACGATCGGCTCGAGGCTCGTCATCTCGCCGATGGTGCGGCGTGGCGCGAGCCGTCGGCCTACGAAGCCCCACGTCGGGAGGGCCCGCTCACGGTGTTCGGAGGGCTGTGGCGCGATCGAGCGGGCGTGACCGCGCTGTACGGAGATCGCGTGGTCCGATTCGGATCCGACGGAGGCCTTTCCGGGATCGATGCGGTGTCGGAGGACCGGAACTTCCTGCTCGCGACGCTCGCCGCCGACGAGATCGTCGTGCTCTCGTTCCGCGGAGCCGGGCCCACCACCGACGCGGAGGGCACGCCTCGCACCGAGTTCGTCTACGCGGTCTACCGGTTCGGACTCTCCGACG
>JBMSXH010000162.1:0-6025 GCA_049425445.1 Phycisphaerales bacterium
CCTTGTCCCACGCCTTGACGAAGTCGTGCACGAACTTCGCCTTGGCGTCGTCCGAGGCGTAGACCTCCGCGAGCGAGCGAAGTTCGGAGTTCGAGCCGAATGCGAGATCGACGCGGGTCGCATTCCACTTGACCTGTCCCGAGGCGAGATCGCGGCCGGTGAAGATCTCCTCGTCGGAGGAGAGCGGCTCCCACTGCGTGCCCATGTCGAGCAGGTTCACGAAGAAGTCGTTGGTCAACTTGCCCGGCGTCGCGGTGAAGACGCCGAGGTTCGAGCCATCGAAGTTCGCGCCGAGCACCCGCATGCCGCCGACGAGCACGGTCATCTCGGGGGGCGTCAGGGTCAGGAAGTCGGCCTTGTCGACGAGCAACTGCTCCGAGCGGCGGATGTGGCCCTTGCCGAGGTAGTTGCGGAAGCCGTCGGCGGTCGGCTCGAGCACCGCGAACGAATGCGCGTCGGTCTGCTCGGGCGTGGCGTCGGTGCGGCCGGGCGTGAACGGCACCTCGACCGAGACGCCCGCGTCCTTCGCGGCCTTCTCGACTCCGGCACCGCCGGCGAGCACGATGAGGTCGGCGAGCGAGATCCGCTTGGCACCGGCCGCGGCGTTGAACTCCTTCGCGATCCCCTCGAGGATCGGGAGCACCTTCGCGAGTTCGGCGGGATTGTTGGCGGCCCAGTTCTTCTGCGGCGCGAGCCGGATGCGGGCGCCGTTCGCGCCGCCCCGCTTGTCGGTGCCGCGGAAGGTCGAGGCCGAGGCCCATGCGGTGCGGACCAGTTGCGCGACGGAGAGGCCCGACGCGAGGACCTTCGCCTTGAGCGCCGCGATGTCCTTCGCGTCGACGAGCGGATGATCGACCGTCGGCACGGGATCCTGCCAGATCAGCCGCTCGCTCGGAACCTCCGAGCCGAGATAGCGCGAGACCGGCCCCATGTCGCGGTGGGTCAGCTTGAACCATGCCCGCGCAAAGGCGTCCGCGAATGCCGCAGGGTCCTTCTGGAAGCGCCGCGAGATCGGCTCGTAGGCGGGATCCAGCCGAAGCGCGAGATCGGTGGTCAGCATGATCACCGTCTGCCGCTTCGAGGCGTCGTGCGCATCGGGCGCGGTGACGCTCGTCCCCTTGGGCACCCACTGGTGCGCGCCCGCGGGGCTCTTGGTGAGTTCCCACTCGTGGCCGAAGAGGGTGTCGAAGTAGCTGCCGTCCCACGTGGTCGGGGTCGGCGTCCACGCGCCCTCGAGACCGCTCGTGATGGTGTCGGCGCCGTGTCCGCTGCCGAAGGAGTTCTTCCAGCCGAGGCCCATCTGCTCGATCGGCGCGCCCTCGGGCTCGGGTCCGATGTACTTGGACGGATCCGCCGCGCCGTGGGTCTTGCCGAAGGTGTGGCCGCCGGCGATGAGCGCCACCGTCTCCTCGTCGTTCATCGCCATGCGGGCGAAGGTCTCGCGGATGTCGTGCGCCGACGCGAGCGGATCGGGGTTGCCGTTGGGGCCCTCGGGGTTCACGTAGATCAGGCCCATCTGCACCGCGGCGAGCGGATTCTCGAGTTCACGCTGACCGCGATAGCGCTGGTCGCCGAGCCAGGTTCCCTCGGTGCCCCAGTAGGTCTCGTCCGGCTCCCACACGTCGGCGCGGCCTCCGCCGAAGCCGAAGGTCTCGAAGCCCATGTCCTCGAGCGCGACGTTGCCGGCGAGGATCATGAGGTCGGCCCAGGAGATCTGCTGGCCGTACTTCTGCTTGATCGGCCAGAGCAGGCGGCGGGCCTTGTCGAGGTTGGCGTTGTCGGGCCAGCTGTTGAGCGGCGCGAAGCGCTGCATGCCCGCCCCGCCGCCGCCGCGGCCGTCGCTCACGCGGTAGGTGCCCGCGCTGTGCCACGCCATGCGGATGAAGAAGGGGCCGTAGTGGCCGTAGTCGGCGGGCCACCACGGCTGCGACTCCTTCATGATCGTGACGAGGTCCTTCTTGAGCGCCGCGAGGTCGAGCGACTTGAAGGCCTTGGCGTACTCGAAGCCCGGATCCATCGGGTCGGCCTTCGACGAGTTGCGCTTGAGCGGCGAGAGGTCGAGTTGCCCCGGCCACCAGTCGCGGTTCTTGCGGCCCTTGGAGGAGTCCTGCACGAATCCGGAGGCGAAGGGACAGGCGCTGGCGGTGGTCACGGTTGAATCTCCACTCGTGGGAACGGGACGGAAGCCGGGCAAGGTAACACGAAGGGCGGGTGGATCCGGTGGGCGGAACTCGACCCCATCGGGACGGTGATCCTCGTGGATCTGGTCCTCCGCGGTTGGGCAACTCCAGACCGACCATCGGAGTTCGTCGCATCGACGCCGGGCCGAGTTCGCGGCTCCGGACCCGAGTCGATTCACTCGGGTCGACGGAACGCTGGCGACCTCGGTCGATCCGCACGACGCCGAGGATCACGAGCCGTTCGTCGCACTCGGGCATCGACGACCGGTCACCGCGAACCGGCGGTCTCGGCGGTCCTTCGGGGCGCAATCTCGTACCGATCGACGACCGCGCCGTTGGCCTCGGCGGCCGCGCCGCCGCGCCGCCGTCGCGCCGATCCAGGCGCCGCGTCACCCTCGATCGCCGTCCGCACGAACTCCACGGTCGCGGTGGCGTCGCCAGCGATCGAGATCCGAAGGTGCCCCGGGCTCCCGAGGATCGTTCCCGAGGCGTAGCCGTACTCCGCGGCGCTTCGCGTGTTGCCGCCGAGATTGCCCGGCTGCGGGACGCACTGGTAGTGGATGCCGTCGAGCATCGCGTGGACGTAGAGATGGTCGTGCCCATGAAAGACCGCGGTCACGCCATGCTCGACGAGCAGGTCGTGGATCGGCATCGGCCAGCCTGGCCGCCGCGATGCGAATCCCTCGCTGCCGTCGGCGTTCCGCCCGCCCCACTCGAAGAAGGGCGCGCTCTCGACGCCGCCCCGGGCCTCGTTCCCGCCACGGCCTCCGACGAGGTGATGCACGAACACGAACTTCTGCGGCGCGTCCGAGGCGGCGAGCGTTCGTGCCAGCCAGTCGTACTGCGACCGGCCCAGCGTCCTCGACCAACTCGAGTCCTCGAAGCCCAGGACCGGAACGTCGCGCCCCGATCGCCCGCCGCCGCCCCGCGATCGCTCCGCCGTCGGCCAGAACGGATCGAGCACGACGAACAGCGCATCGCCCCACTCGAACGCGTAGTGGTTGGCGCCACGGCCATTCTTCATCGCGGTCGCCCCCGTGTACATGACGCCGTCGATCGCCGGCGGCGGAAACCGCGAGGTCCGCTCGTGGTACGACCACGCCGCAATCTCGCCGCTCGCGCTCCCGGTCTCGCCGTCGTGGTTGCCGAGCACCATGAAGAGCGGCATCGCGTCGCACGCGAGACCGAAGTAGTGGCGCTGCGCGTCGTACTGCGATTCCGCACGCTCGAAGTCCTGCCCACGCTTCCCGGTCATGAACGTGTCGCCGAGATCGACGAGGAAGTCCGGCCTCGCCGCCGCCATGTTGGCGAGCGTCTGCGCGTACGCCTCGGGCGTGACGCCCTGATCGAGATGGGAATCGGCCTGCACGACGAACGTGAAGGCGCTGCCCGCCGCGCGAGGCGTGTGGAAGCGGCGCTCCTCGCCGCGACTCGGACCGTCACCCTCCTCCGTCCACCAGAGGAACCGATAGACGTAGCCGCGGTCGGCGGCG
Organism: Phycisphaerales bacterium; assembly: GCA_049425445.1. Lineage (GTDB taxonomy): Bacteria > Planctomycetota > Phycisphaerae > Phycisphaerales > SM1A02 > VGXO01. The sequence continues at coordinate 3,674 of JBMSXH010000162.1, forward strand.
AGGCCGTCGAGCGTGAAGTTCGTCGGCACCCCCGCCTTCATGGCGACCTTCTCGGTGGTCTCGCGGATCGTCTCGCCCTCGCGGCCGAACTCGATCGCCCCGACTCGATCGCTCGCGGCACGCACGCTGACGGTCATGGTCGTCGCGGTCGGGCTCGCCAGGATCACGTCGAAGTCGGTGGCAGGCACCTCGGTCTTGAACGCGGTCATGCGCTCGAGCAGTCCGCCGCCTCGTTCGTCGCGTGAACCACGACCGGCGACCTCCTGACCGCGTCGACCTCGTCGAACATCGCCTTCCGCGGGCGACCGCTCGCCGGTTGCCTCGCCGGCCGCGGGCCTCGAGTAGCGGAACTCGAGCGTGGCCGTCGCGAGCGTGATGTCCTTGATCGCCGCGAGCAGCTGCTCGCGGGTCGGCGTCGGAGTCGCGAGCGTCGGCTCGGTCGACAGCGCGTACAGCGTGGCGACGTAGACCTTCTCGCCCGGGCCCTGCGAGCATGGCGGCGCGTACTCGGGGCGCCGCCCGACGCTGTTGAGCCCGAACCGTCCGATCGACGGGTCGCCCTCCGCGATCGAGTCCGCGTCCGCGGGGATGCCGTGACGCACGAGGTAGATCCGTTCGACATCGTCGACGGTGCGATGGTGGATCACGAGCGCCAGCGATCTCGTCCCGGCGGGCGCGCCGCTCCAGTCGAAGCGCGGCGAGATCCCTTCGCCGTCGCAGGTGTGCCTCACCTCGAGCACGCCGTCCGGTCCGACGCCCGGCGAGGCGAGCGTCATGCGAATCGGTGCTTGGGCCCCAGGCTCTTCGCGCGATGGCGGCGCGTCCTTGGTCGCATCACCACCCCGATGCGACCGCCCCTCCGTCGCGCGTCGACCGCCCCGTTCGTCACGTTCACTGCGGCCTTCGCGTGGCGTGGCGGCGCCGCCGGCAGCGCGTCGCTCGCGTGGCCGGTGCTCCTCGACGCGCCGCTCGCCCGTCGGACCCACGAACTCGAAGACGACCTTCCCGTCCTCCTCGAGGCGATAGTCGACCGACGAGGCCCTGCCCCCGATCTCGTACCGCAGCGACCACGCCTTCGGCGCCGTCTGCTCGAAGCCGACGATCCTCGCGCCCCGCAGCGGCGGAAGCGCCGGCCGCACACCGACGGCCCGCGGCTGCGGAACCACCTGCGTGTCGGTGCCGGAGCCTTCGATCGACACCTTGCCGCGGAGACCGCCGTTGATGTACGGAAAGGTCTTCGACGCGTGGTAGTGGTAGGAACGCGTGCCGCCGCCGAACCCCTCGCCAGGACTCACCTCGCAGAAGTGGCCGTTGAGATCGTCGAGCGGCTCGTGCGAGCCGAGCGGACACGCGAGCGGATCGCCCGGCTTCGCCTTCGGATCGAAGAGCCCGTAGATCGCGAACCCGTCGAGCGCGTAGGCGATCGGCATGCCGGGCCCGAGGACCTGTTCGAGGAAGAGCGGCGCGGCGTGATAGTGGTAGTCGTCGGCGCGGCCGCAGTGGCCGCCGAACTCGTCGAGCTCGCCGATCGCAAGGCTGTCGCGTCCGCCGTTGTTGAGGGCATTGAAGATCGGGATGCCGTTGGCGGCGAGGGCGATCGCGCCGCGCATCAGCGACGTCCTGCCGGAGATCGGCGTTGCCGCGAGTTCCGGCCGGAGCGGGATCTTCCACGCGTTGTCGCCAACGTAGGGCTGCGGAAGCGGCACCTGCTGCTGCCACGCGGTGATCCCCACCATCATCCGGGTCTCGAGGGGCGGATGCGGCAGGCCATCGGACTCGACATGAAGCCAGCGCTCGTCGAAGCGCGTCCGCACGAACGGGCCGAACGCCTCGAAGATCGCCGCCTGCACCGGCTTCGTCGCGTCAGGCTCGCGGGGCGTCGACGCGCCGGATGCTCTCGTCGCCAGCGCCTGCGCCACCCTCGACTCGTTGGCCGACCGGACCGCCTGCACGTGCTGCAGGACGATCGCCTCGTCGTCGCCCCGAAGATCCTCGATGGGAATCGTCGCGATCTCGCCGGTCACGGTCTCGATCGCCGCCTTGCCGGACCGCGCTGCGAGCAGATGCCCTTCGATCCGATCCCCGGTGCGGGCGTTCGTCCACCAGCGAGCCGGAGCATGGCTCTCGCCGTCGGGCGGATGCGCGAACGCCGGCAAGACGAGACTTCCGACGACGATCATCGCGGCTCGAATCGCCTTCACGCGTCGTCCTCCGTGGAGCGAGAACGCGGCGCGTCCTGCCGGCGCCGACCGCCACCCGCGTCGTCCTTGCGATCGCCGCGACGCTGCCCGCCGCCCCGACGCGCGTCGCCGCTGCGACCCGAGGCGGCCTCGCCAGCGGCCGACGACGCCT
>JBMSXH010000163.1:0-6011 GCA_049425445.1 Phycisphaerales bacterium
CTCTCGACCGGGGGGTGGCGAGATCACCCCGGGATGCGTCCCCCGAGGGACAGCAGAAAGATGCGCGCGGGCAACCAACGGTCAATCAGGGGCTTGGAAGATTTCTTGAATTGGGAACCCGACGTGGGCCGGAACATCGATCACGACCGGGTGAGCGCCCGATAACGGATCCGCTTGGGTTGGGCGGCGTCCTCGCCGAGGCGCCGCTTCCGGTCTTCCTCGTACTCGCTGAAGTTGCCCGGATAGAGGAACGTCTTGCTGTCGCCCTCGAAGGCCAGGATGTGGGTCGCGACGCGATCGAGGAACCAGCGATCGTGGGAGATGACCAGCACGCATCCGGCGAAGTTCTGGATCGCCTCCTCGAGCGCCCGCATGGTGTTCACATCGAGGTCGTTGGTGGGCTCGTCGAGCAGGATCACGTTGGCTCCGGACCGAAGCATGCGGGCCAGATGCACGCGGTTCCGCTCGCCGCCGGACAGGGTGTCGACGAGCTTCTGCTGGTCCGTGCCCGCGAATCCGAAGCGCGACACGTAGGCGCGGCTGTTGACCTTCGCGCCGCCGAGCATGATGTCCTCGTCGCCGTCGGAGATCGCCTCCCAGACGCTCTTGCCGGCAGGAAGCGAGTCTCGCCCCTGCTCGACGTAGGCGAACTTCACGGTCGAGCCGAGTTCCAGCGCCCCGGCGTCGGGCTTCTCCTGCCCCACGAGCATCTTGAAGAGCGTGGTCTTGCCGGCGCCGTTGGGGCCGATGATGCCGACGACCGCGCCGGGCGGCAGCGTGAACGAGACGCCGTCGAGCAGCGCCCGATCGCCGAAGCCCTTGGAAAGGTCCTTCGCCTCGATCACCACGTTGCCGAGCCGAGGACCCGGCGGGATGAAGATCTCGAGCTCCTTCACCTTCTGGTCGGCCTTCTCCTCGACCATCCGCTCGTACGCCGCGATGCGGGCCTTGCTCTTGCTCTGGCGGCCCTTGGGGTTCGTGCGGATCCACTCGAGTTCGCGCTGCAGGGCGCGGCGGCGGACCGACTCCTGCCGCTCCTCGGTGGCAAGCCGCTTGTCCTTCTGGTCGAGCCACGAGGAGTAGTTGCCCTTCCACGGAATGCCGTGCCCGCGGTCGAGTTCGAGGATCCATCCCGCGACGTTGTCGAGGAAGTAGCGATCGTGCGTCACCGCGATGACGGTGCCGCGGCAGCGCGAGAGATGCTGCTCGAGCCATGCGACGCTGTCGGCGTCGAGGTGGTTCGTGGGCTCGTCGAGCAGCAGGATCTCGGGGTCGCGAAGAAGCAGCCGGCAGAGCGCCACGCGTCGCCGTTCGCCGCCCGAACAGGTCGACAGCGACTGGTCCGGCGGCGGGCAACGCAGCGCGTCCATCGCCATCTCGAGCCGGCTGTCGAGATCCCACGCCCCCATCTGCTCGAGACGCTCCTGGATCTCGCCCTGGCGGTTGAGGGTGCGCTCCATCTCCTCCGGCGAGAGATCCGTGCAGAGCTTGTCGTTGATGCGGTCGAACTCCGCGAGCAGATCGATCGTCGGCTGCGCGCCCTCACGAACCACCTCGATGACGGTGCGAGGGTCGTTCAGCAGCGGCTCCTGCTCGAGGTATCCGATCTGATACCCCTGGGCCGCGGTGACCTTGCCCTCGAAGTCCTTGTCGACGCCCGCCATGATCTTGAGCAGCGTGCTCTTGCCGCTGCCGTTCAGGCCGAGCACGCCGATCTTGGCCCCGTAGTAGTACGAGAGGCTGATGTCCTTGAGGATCGGCTTGCGCTCGATCGTCTTCGAGACGCCGATCATCGAGTAGATGATGCGGGTGGTGTCGTTGGCGTTCTGGGTCGTGTTCGAATCGGACTTGGCCACGGCGAGGGATCTCCGGCGCGAAGCGGAGATCGTATCCAGGCCCTCGTCACTCGGCTTCCGCACGGCGCCCGATCGGATCGATCACGCCATCCCCGCGCACAAAGCGGCGGCGAGCCTCTCGAAGCATCGATCGCGAATCCGCCGTGGGCATCGCCAACACGAAGCCGAGGAGACTCGCCACCCTGCCCTGGGCCCTTCCATCGCAGACGCTCGCAAGCAGCAGGACCTGCCGAATCGACTCGCCGCACTCCGGACCAAGCCCCGCGATCGCCTGGCGAAGCCGATCCGGGTCGTCGATCGCCTCGATGACGTCCGCCTCTCGAGCCAGGCGGCTCAGCAGTCGTTCGAGACCGTCGTGCAGATGCCGCTTCTCCACGGCAACGCAGGCGACCGCTCGCAATGCGGCCTCGGAAGCGGCCACGTCGCGTCGAAGCAGTCCATCCCATCGCTGGATGATCTCCTCGGCCGCGGACCGGGCGAACATGCGAAGCCGCGCATCGCGCAGCGACCGGCGGCAGACGAAGCCGTCCCAAGCGGCGGTGATCGGAACACCCACGAAGGGAACCAGCTCCCGCACCGCGACGCGACTGAGCAGTCGGCGCAGAATGAGCTTCGCGGCGAGCACCGACAGGAAGACCTTTCCCTTGTAGAGGACCGCGGCGAGCCACACCTGCCAACGCGGGCATCGCTTCAACGGGTCGACGCCGAACATCGGTCGGCGAGACGCCGGCATCTGGATCGCCGCGGCCACCAGCGAGGCGATCGTCGCTTCAGCTTCCGCCGCGTCCGAGGAGACGCCCACTCCCGCCACGATCGCCATTCGATGCACCGCCCGAAGGCAGATCCGATAGATGAGGACGATCTCGACGACGGTGGCCAACCCGATCGCGGCAAGCGTTCCGACGGTGATCGACCACGCCGTGACGCGATCGCTGCCCGCGATCGTCACCGCCAGGACCTCGCCGCCCATGGTCGCCGCCAGCCCCAATGCGCTCGCCATCGCGCCGACCAGCACGCCACCGAGCACAGCATGCGACTCGATCCTCACCAGCGCTCGCCGCTCGTCCGAGTCGAGCACGTGGACGACTTCGTCGACGGATGGGCGCTCCACGATCGGCAGCCGACGCACGTACCGCAATCCGAGCCGCACCGGCAGCCCCATCGCCGCCGGTTCGGTCGCGGACGCTTCGGGAATCGCACCCCCGGGATCACTCATGGCGGCGTCCGTTCAGCACGTCTCTGGCGACACTCGTCCGAAGTCCGATTGCCATCGCCGACTTCGGACGAATCCACGGCGCTACGTCGTCCCCCTCGGCGTAGGAGATCGACCCCGTCGACCCCGGCCTGTGATACCGCCTACCCGCCTGACTCGGCAAGTGCGAGGCCCGCTCAGGACTCCGCCGTCGGATTCCGGTGCGTCACGCCCATGGCGTCGGCCAGGATCGCATGCACCTCGTCGTGCGGGTGCAGGCCTTCGAGCGCCTCGCAGCCCGGCCCCGTCGAGAGGCAGGTCACCCAGTCGGCGGTATGGCTCGTGCCGATCCACCCGATGCCGAAGCGGCCGGAGAGCAGACGGCCGAGTTGTCCCTGCGGATTCGCGAGCTGGGGGTTCGCCTCGTCGACGGGTTCGCCGCGGAGCGCTTGTCGCAACGGTGCGAGTCTCCGCGGATCGCTCGGGCTGCCGGTGTGCTCGAGGATGAACGTCGCGATCGCCTCGTCGCCTCCGCCGCTCCGCTCGATCGCTGCAAGCCGCGGCAGCATCCACTCGAAGCTTCGGGTCACCTGCGTCAGCGTGGCGAACGCCTCGGCGCTGCGGCGATAGCCGGGCCCCGTCCCGCTCAGGCCCGGGTTCGCGTTGCCGTGGTCGGAGAGGAAGACGACGAGCGTGTCGCCGCGCGAGGCGGCGAAGTCGAGCGCCACGCCCAGCGCATCGTCGAGTTCCAGTTGGTCCCACAGGAGGCCGGCCGCGTCGTTGGCGTGCGCCGCATGGTCGACGCGGCCGCCCTCGACCTGAAGCAGGAAGCCGCGGTCGTCGACGACGAGGCGCTGCAACGCCGCCTTCGTCATCGACGCGAGCGTCGGCACGCTCGCCGCGAGCGCCGGATCGGCGCGGCGATCGATCGTCATCGGAAGGTGCGAGTCGGAGAAGAGCCCCAGGAAAGACCCCTCGCCCGGCTCCTCGAGTGCCCTCGCCTCGGTGGCGATCGAGTAGCCGTTCTCGCGGAATCGCGCGAGGAGATCGAGCTGATCGGATCGCGTCGCGCCGTCGAAGTGGCGACGCCCACCACCCATCAGCACATCGATGCCAAGCAGCTGCTCGGCGATCTGGTCCTCGAGCGTGCGCGACGGAACCGAGGCCGCGAACGCTGCGGGCGTCGCATGGGTGATGCGGGTGGTGGTGACGAGTCCCACGCGGCGGCCCGCGTCGCGGGCCAGCGGACCGATCGGCACGAGACGGGTTCCGTCGGGCAACTGGTTGATCGAGCCGTTGGCCACCTTCGATCCGCTCGCCCACGCCGAACTCGCGGCCGCCGAGTCGGTGACGGGCGACGAGAGGCTCGCGGTGACGAGAAGCCCCTGCGTCGTCTCGGACCGGTCGGCGAGTTCGGCCAGTCGCGTCGAACGACCGCTCCGAACCAGCCGCGAAAAGTCCTCGGTGAGCCCGGGCACCGAGGCGCTCATGCCGTCGCTGACGACGAGGATCACATTTCGGGGGGCGGTTCGAGCAGTCGCGGCTCCCACCGTTCGGCTCGGAGCGATGCTCGACAAGGCCGCGCCGCCGGCCGCGAGGACGCCTCCGCGGATCAGCCCGCGACGCGAAATCCCACGCGTGCTCGACGAGTCTGGCGGATGGTCGGCGGCGCGAGGCGGCGGCGTGGTCACGAGCGACCTCCGAGTCGGTGCGAATCGTTTGCAGCGAACCAGAGAGAGTATGTCCCGCATGGCCGCTCCTCGCGTCCGGACGGGGTCGACGTCCTCGTGAAGTTTCGATGAGGTCGCACGGGGTATCGTTCGGCGGTCCGACAGGACTCGCGCCGGCCTGCGTTCGGATTGGCGTGCCGCGGTCCAATCCCTTGCCTCGATCGCCGACTCCCCTATGAACTCACTTCTTCTCGTCTCCAGAGCGGGCCCCAGCGAGGTGCGGGTTTCCCTCCCGTCGCCGGGCCCTCATCGCATCGGTCGCCGCCCGGAGCAGGCGGTCTCGCTTCCGGACGACTCCTCGGTCTCCCGCGACCACGCGGAAGTCGTCTTTCGGATCGGCACGCTCGCGGAGGGTCGAAAGGTCGGATCGTGGACGGTCCGCGATCTTGGAAGTCGCCACGGCACCCGCCTGAACGGACTCCGCATTCCCTCGGGCCGGGAGATCCCGCTCGCGATGGGCGACATGATCGGCGTCGGTTCGACGGAGCTCCGGGTCACGGACCCGCTCGCGGCGACCTCGACGAACCTCTCGCGCACGGTCGACAGCGGGCCGGAGACGATCTCCTCGCAGCCGGTCGCGGCGGCGGCGGGGAAGCTCGCCCAGCATCGCGTCGGCCTCCTGATCGAGCTCTCCCGCAGCATGCACGGCGCCGAGAGTCCCGAAGCGCTCGCCTCCCTGCTTGTCGAGGCCGCCGCGACGGGCACCGGCCTCGGCAACGCCGCGGTGCTCGGCCCGCCCGATCCGCAGGGGAGCGTGGAAGTGCTCGCGGCGAGCGGCGATCTCGCCCGCTCCGGCGAGTTGCGACTCAGCCGCTCGCTCCTTCGCCGTGCGGCGGCAGGCGAGTTGGCCGCGACCTCCGGGGGATCGATGCTCTCGAGCGGCCCCGCGAGCATCATCGATCTCGGCATCGCGGAGGCGGTCGGTGCGCCGATCACCGTCGGCGAGAGCGTGGTCGCGATCCTCTACGCCGATCGCCGCAGCGGTGCGCGGCAGTCGCAGACCTCGACCGATGCCGCGGAGTTCCTCGCCGCCCTCGCGCAGTTCGGGGGCGTCGCGCTCGCGGGGCTGCGCCGCATCGAGCAGGAACGGCGCCTTCGCGACCTCGAGTCCGACCTTGCGATGGCGGCGGCCGCGCACCAGTTCCTGCTGCGGGATCTCGACCAGAACGTGGGCGGCGTGCGGGTGCGGGGCCGAAGCCGCGCCGGGCGCCTCGTCGGCGGCGACTTCTTCCG
>JBMSXH010000164.1:0-5968 GCA_049425445.1 Phycisphaerales bacterium
CCGGCCTCTACACCCGCAAGGGCAAGAAGCGTCGGCTCGATGCGGTCGCAGCGGCTCGCATCCTGAGCGGGTATCTGGCGCGAGAGTCGGGCTGACGCGTCACGGAGCGGGTGCTCGTGCTTCGGGCGCGGGCCACGTCACACGGTGGTCGCTCGCTTCGCTCGGCGGACGGTCAGTTGGACGGAATGGACGGGATGGACGGGATGGACTCGAGCAGCGAAGCGCCGCACCTGATGCGGAAGGCGGGCTCGTCTCCTCTCTCCTCTCTCCTTTCTCCTCTCTCCTATCTTCTGACTCCTCTCTCCTCTTCTCCTATTCTTCACCCCGTGAAGCGTTTCGTGCTGCGCATGCTCACCGCCATCCAGCTCACGAGGCTGATGATGGCCTTCGGCGCCATCGCCGACTTGTGGCTGGTGATCCTCATCACCCGCGCGAGCGATCAGTACGGCTACCTCAGGACCTCCGAACTGCCGCTTCCGGGCGTCCTACTGGTGGGGGCGGTCGTCGCCATCGGTCTGTTCGGCTTCGGCGGCGCGCTGAACGATCTGCTCGACGCTCGGCACGACAGCGCCTTCAGTCCGAATCGTCCGATTCCCGCGGGCCGCGTCCGGGCGGGGCAGGTGGTGGTGGTGACCCTCGGCTCGCTGCTGATCGCGATGGTCGCCTCCGCGGTCTTCGGGACCGCCGGCATCGTGCTCACCGCCCTCGCCGCCGCCGGCATCCTCTTCTACGACGCCGCGGCGAAGCACATTCCATCGGTCGGCCTGATCGTCATCGGCCTCGTGCATGCGGTGCACATGCTGATCCCGAACCACCAGCTCACCTTCACGCTTCCGCTCTGGCTCGCGATGACCCACGCCACGGGCGTTGCGGCGGCGCTCTATCTGCTCGAAGAGAAGCGGCCGCCCCTCACGCCCCGCGCCCTCGCGGCGCTCGCCGCGGGCTGGATCGCCTGGTCGATCGTGATCCTCGTGTTCGGCTGGTGGCAGGCGGGCGACGGCGGCTTCTGGCCCGAGAGCCTCACCGCAGGAGGCATGGCCTGGCCGGTGCTCGCCGTGGTCCTCTTCATCTGGCTCGTCCGTCGCAAGACGCAGCATCTCGACCGAGCCTCCGCGGCGGAGAAGCTGCGCCGGTACGGGAGCCTCTGGCCTTGCGTCTACGCGGTGGCGTGGCTGCTCGCCCTCGATCTTCCCAAGGACGCACTCGGCATCGCAGCCTTCGCGGCGATCGGCGTCGCGAGCATGATCGCGGTTCGGGAGATCACGGCGCTCGCCAATCGCCCGGTCGCCTATCGCCGCTGATCGCGCCCGGTATCCTCCGCGTCGTGCTTCTCCCGCGGCGATCGATCCGAAGGCTCCGTCCGTTGCGGACGCTGCTCCACGTCGGCCTCGTCGCGGCGATGGTCCTGTCCCTCGCCTCCGAGGCGGCTTCGCAGCAGAACGCGGAGTCCGGCGTCGTCCGCACGCCGATCTCCGGGCAGTCCCTCGGCGGCTTCGTCCTGCCGGTGACGCCGCTCGAGCATGAACTCTCGATCCGCGGGCATCGGGTCTGGGCCTGGTCGGTCGACGACACCCAGCGGCTCGTCGTCCAGGGCGAGGTCGCCATCGAGTTCGGCAGCTATCGCTTCCGCGCCGACGAGGCGGTGGTCTGGATCAACCGTCTCCCCTCGTCGAAGGGCGAGATCACGCAGTTCGCGATCTACTTCGACGAGGTCCGCGAGCCCACCCAGCGGGCTGGACTGACCGCCGGAGGCCGGGACCTGCTCGTCACCGGCAGCGCGATCGGCCCGGTCACGATCGGCACCGCCAGCCTCGATCGCGCCGCGGCGCCGCGATCGACCGTGCTCGCCGCCGCCGAACGCCGACTCGCGGAGTACCTGCGGCGGCTGCTCGCGAGCCCACCCGCGCTCGCGTCGAGGCCGACCCTCGATCGTCCCGAGCAGAAGGAGGCGGACCTCGTCGTCGGCGGCCCGATTCCGTCGCCCCAAGCGGCGTTCCCGGATCTTCCGCGCGACGTCCTGCTTCCTCGCCCCGATCTCGAGAACGTCCCGATCTTCAAGCCCGGCGGGGTCATCGCCTTCACCGCGGGCGTCACCACCATCGAGCCCTCCGACGATGCGATCGTCGCCGAGCGAGGCGTCACGGTCGAGTACGCGCCCGGCGACCGCGCCGACGAGAAGCGGCTCGAGATGACCGCGGAGCGGGCGGTGATCTTCACCGCCGAGGGGGCGATGGAGTCGATGCGCGACGGTGCCGCGACGATCGACGTGAGTTCGGTCAAGGGCATCTATCTCGAAGGCGGCGTGGTGGCGACCGACGGCGAGATCACCCTTCGCGCGGAGAAGATCTACTACGACCTGCCCAACAATCAGGCTCTCGCGATCGATGCGGTGCTGCGGACCTACGTCCGGCTCCGCGACACCCTTCCGGTCTACGCCCGGGCCGACGAGATGCGGCAGGTCGCCGCCAACCAGTGGACGGCCTCCGAGGCGATCGTCTCGACGAGCGAGTTCTTCACGCCGCACCTGTCGCTGGGCATGAAGGACTTCACCGTCACCGAACGACCCGACGGCGCCTACGTGGAGGGCGAACACGCGACCTTCCGCGCCGGCAAGGTGCCACTCTTCTACTGGCCGGGTTTCTCCGGGCGCCCCGAGCAGATCCCGCTTCGATCCGCTCAGGTCGGCTACGAGAACTTCCGGGGCGTCGAGATCGAGACCCGCTGGGACCTGCTGTCGCTCCTCGGGCTGGAGGCTCCCGACGAACTCGAGGCCGACCTCAACATCGACGGCTACACCGAGCGCGGCGCCGGCCTCGGGACCGAGATGCGCTGGCGCGACAACACCACCATCGCGAACCTCGACCTCTACGGCCTCTACCAGACGGCCGGCCAGGATCTGACGGATGCCGGTGTGACGCAGGACACCGACGCGGGCTTCCGCGGCCTCGCCACCGCCGACTTCATGACGCAGCTCTCCTCCGACATGACCCTTCGAGGCCAGTTGGCGTGGATCAGCGACGAGAGCTACATCACCACCTGGCGGCGCGTGGACTACGAGGTCCGTCGCGAGTACGAGACCTCGATCGGCTTCAACTGGATCTCCGAGAACACCTCGCTCGACGCCTACCTCAAGTACGACGTCAACGACTTCCTCTCGAACTCCTGGCTCATCGCGAGCCGCGGCTACGCGGTCGATCGCTTTCCGTCGGTCAACTACACCCGCGTCGGCGACAGCCTCTTCTCGGATCTGCTGACCTGGTCGAGCGAGTACCGCTACGACTACATGCGGCTGGTGATCACCTCGGGCACCGCGCAGTCGCTCGGCGTGCGACCGCAGACCTTCGCCACCAACAACCGCAACATCGCGGTGCAGGATCTCTACGAGGCCGCGGGCTACAGCGAAGACTCGGTGATGCGGTTCAACACCCGCCAGGAGCTCGCGCTGCCGGTCGCGTGGGGGCCGCTCAAGGTCGTCCCGTTCGCATCGCTGCAGCTCTCGGGCTATCTCGGTGGGGAGTTCCTGCAGAACTACTCGCCGGACTTCAACACGATCCGCTTCATCGGAGGCGTGGGCGCCAGGATGAGCGCCACCTTCACCCGCGTGGGCGACGACCTTCGCAGCCGCTTCTTCGACATCAACCGGATCCGGCACGTCGTCGAGCCCTACGCCACGCTCTGGTACGGCTACGACTCGCTCTCGGACAGCCCGCTGCCGGTCTACGACCAGACGATCGAAGGCGCGAGCGGCGCCACCGTCGCCGCGGTCGGCCTTCGCCAGCGTTTCCAGACCCAGCGCGGCGGCCCGGGCAACTGGCGCAGCGTCGACTTCCTGACCCTCGACGTCGGGGCCGCGTTCAACCCCAGCGACGACAACTTCCAGCCCGATCTCACCAACTCCGTCACCGCGCAGCGGTACGCGCAGAGCCCGATCCCGCGCTTCTTCGAGTGGCGACCCGAACTGAGCCAGTGGGGAAGCCACCTCTACGGCTCGGCGTCGTGGGAGGTGAGCGACACCTTCACGATCGCCGGACGCGCGATCTACATGCTCGAGGACCGCGACCTCATCACCACGAGCGGCTTCCTCGAGAACCTCGCCCTCGGCACGATCGGCTTCTCGATGCGGCACAGCCCGCAGGTCTCGAGCTTCCTCGAGTACCGATATCTCGCGCCCGATCAGACCGAACTGCTCCAGGGCGGACTGACCTATCAGCTCAGCCGGAAGTACGCGGTGATCTTCAGCCCGCAGTACGACATGCGGCAGGGCGAGTTTCGAGCGATCAGCGGCGCCCTCGAGCGATCCTTCCCCGACTTCAACCTGGTCTTCAGCGGCGGCTACGACCTGATCCTCGATCAGGTCGCGGTGTCGGTGAACTTCTCGATCCCCGGCGTCACCCGCGCCGTGCCGCGCGGAATCGCCGACTTCGGCCAGTGAGTCCGCGACGGCGACCTAGAACAGATCGCCCGACTTCTCCGCGGCGGGAAGCCCGAGATGCTCCTTCGCGGCGGGCGTGAGCATCCGGCCCTGACGGGTGCGGGCGAGGAAGCCCAGCTGCAGCAGGTACGGCTCGACGAGATCCTCGAGCGTCGCGGCGTCGTCCCCCATGCTCGCGGCGATCGCCTCGAGCCCGGCCGGCCCGCCCTCGTACACCCCCGCGAGCGTGCGAAGGTACTTGCGGTCGAGTTCGTCGAGTCCGAGCCGATCGATCCCCTCGAGCGAAAGCGCCGCCTCGACGACGTCGGCGTCGAGGGTGCCGCCGGCGCGGACCTGCGCGAAGTCCCGCACTCGACGCAGCAGGCGCAGCGCGATGCGCGGCGTGCCGCGGCTCCGCTCGGCGATCAGCCGCTCGACCTCCGCCGGCGGGGCGATGCCCAGCAGCTTCGCGGCGCGGCGAAGGATCGTGGACAGATCGTCGACCCCGTAGAAGCCGAGGTGATGGGCGATGCCGAATCGGCTCCGCAGCGGCTGGGTCAGGAGGCCGGCGCGGGTCGTCGCGCCGATCAGGGTGAACGGCTGCAGGTTGATGGTGACCGTCCGCGCGTGCAGGCCGCTGTCGACGGTGAAGTCGACGCGAAAGTCCTCCATCGCCGGATAGATGTACTCCTCGACCGCCACCGGAAGCCGGTGGATCTCGTCGATGAAGAGCACATCCCGCGGCTCGAGCCTCGTGAGCGTGCCGATGAGGTCGCCGCCCTTGGTGAGGGCGGGGCCGCTGGTCACGTAGGCTCGCGAGCCCATCTCGTTCGCGATCACGTGCGCGAGCGTGGTCTTGCCGAGACCCGGGGGGCCGTGCAGCAGCACGTGCTCCATCGGCTCGCCGCGCCCCTGCACCGCCTCGAGCGCGATCGACAGCCGCTCGATCAGTTCCGGCTGGCCGATGTACTCGGCGATCCGCGCGGGACGGAGCGCGACGTTCGCGCTCTCCTCCTGCGGCGTCTCCTCGGCGGTCGACACGACGCGATCTCGTGACATGCTCGGGCGCTCCTTCGCCGCGGCGGGACCTCCCGCTCGGGAACTCTCCTAGAACCTGACCTTCGGCGCCTCCCGCTGCGCCGGGTCGGCGACCTCGAAGAAGGTGCCGGCCTCGAAGTTGAACAGCCCCGCGACGATGCTCGCGGGAAAGACCGCGATCTGCTCGTTGTAGTCGCCGACCGCGCGGTTGTAGTTCTGACGGCTGAAGCCGATCGCGTTCTCGGTCTGCCCGAGCTCCTGCTGCAGCTGCAGGAAGTTCTGATTGGCCTTGAGGTCCGGATACGCCTCCGCCACCGCGAAGAGTCGTCCCAGCGCCGCCGTGAGCATGCCCTCGGCGGCACCCGACTCCGCGGGCCCGCGGGCCGACATCGCGCCGCTTCGCGCGGCCATCACCGCCTCGAGAGTCTCCTTCTCGTGCGTGGCGTAGCCCTTCACCGTCTCGACCAGGTTCGGGATCAGGTCGTGTCGGCGCTTCAGCTGCACATCGATGTCCGACCA
>JBMSXH010000165.1:0-5956 GCA_049425445.1 Phycisphaerales bacterium
TCGAAGCAGTTGCAGAGCATGTCGGCCATTCGATGCCGCGCTCGGCAGTCGTTCAGGGGCGAATGGTCACCGACCGGCGGTTCGCCCGGCGGCGATGCGCTGAAGTTCCAACTGCTGCCGCTTCGCGATTCCGGCGATCGACTCCGCAGATCGAGGGCGGCCGTCCGGCGAGTTGGCAAGTTCCGATCGGATCGAGGCGAGCGAGCGCTCGGCCTCGGCCACGTTGATCGACTCGGCGGGCTCGGCCGACTCGGTCAGCAGAGTCAGTCGGTCGTTGTCCATCTGGGCGAAGCCGTCCCGAAGGACGTAGGTCCGACTTGCGCCGTCCGGCGTCTCGATCCGCAACGGCCCGCATCCAAGCTCGACCAGCATGGCCGAGCGAGCCGCCATGACCCCCATCTGACCGTCCCAGGCGGGCAGGTCGACGTAGTTGACCTCGCCGTCGAAGACTTCCTCGGCGGGAGTGACGATCTGGCAACGGAAGGACTTGGCCACGCTCCGGCATCCTCTGAGGACTGAAGGGGAATCGGTCTCGAAATCGAGGCGGGCATCCTAGCAGTCACGCCTCGCCAGCGAGACCACCGGCAGGGTTCAGTCGGCCGAGCGGGCGGTTCGACCTGCCAGCCCGAAGGCGATCGCGGAGTTCCGATACGCCGGATCGTCGGTGACCTCACGCACGATCCACCCCTCGAGCCACGGTGGGATTTCAACCTGCCGGTCGACGCTCGGGAGCTCGACCTCCGCCAGCACGATCGGTGGCTCCTCGAAGCGATCGACCTCCCAGAGCAGATCGGCGTCTGCGACGCGGTGCCGGTCCTTGACGATCCGGCGTCGGCCGGTCTCGGTCCAGAGGGCCTCGAACACGTGCGCGTCGATCTCCCGCTCGTGCTCCTCGCGGACCAGGCCGGAACCCTTCTTTCGGGTGAGGAAGTGACTTTGCCGTCCATCGCGGTCGGTGGTTCGACGGACTCGCCCCTCCTCGGCGCCGACCTCCGCCATCGCGCCGGCGTCCGCGTCGAAGTAGCCCTGCTCGATCCGGAGGACTTCGTGCGGATCGGGAAGGGGCGGCATGCCCCGCAACAGGAAGACCCGTTCGATCTCCAGGTTCGGAGCCGGCGAACTCATCGCGGCGCCGCGGCGAGCCGCTCCCATCCGGCGACGAGGTCGGCCAGCGCGTGCAGAAGCGAGACGTTGGCGTCGAGATGACGGTCGGCGAGATCGAGACGATCGATCCAGTCCGTCCAGCGATCGGTGGCGTCGAGGTCGCCGGCATCGGCGGATTCGACCAGTCGGCGTCGCACGCGGGCCCCGAGAATCGACAGGAGGATCCGCGACGCGAGCCGGTTGGCGGCCTCCTTGCTTGCCTTCGGGTCGCGCTTCACCTGCGTCTCGGAGAATCCCTTGACCAGCTCCGCCATCGCCTCGGGGAAGCCTGCGCCGCCGCGTCCGGAGACGAGGTCGTCGAAGCGAGAACCGATCTCGCGTTCCCACTCGAGCAGTCCGGATTCGATCGCGAGCATCGCCCGCCCCGGCGAGCCTTCGGCGAACTGGGCGAGCCAGCGTCTCGCTTCACCAGCGGGTGCCGGCTCGAGTCCGTCGAACCACGAGCCCATCGAACCCTCGTCGAGCGGCGAGAACGCGATCTGGTGGCAGCGGCTGCGGATGGTCGGGAGCAGACGCGTGCGATCGGTCACGCACAGCACGATCCAGGTGCGGCTCGGTGGCTCCTCGAGCACCTTCAGCAACGCGTTCTGGCCCGTCGAATCGAGTAGCTCCGCCTCGTCGAGGAGAAACACCTTGCCGTGGCCGAGATACGGCGTCCGCTGCACTGCGGCGTCGAAACGGGCTCCTCCGACGTTGCCGCCGATCATCAGTTCGCGGAGCAGATCGATCGGAATGTTGGTCTGCTTGCGGTCCCGCAGCTCCGCGATCTGCGAGTCGGCGCAGCGGTGCTTCGAGATCAGGTGGAGATCGGGATGCGTCCCGGCCGCGAGCAGCTCGGCCACCGGGCTGTCCGCGGGAGGCTCGAAGCGTTCGAGGCATCCACGATCGGCCGTCGGATCGAGCAGCAGCGCCGCGAGCCTCTTCGCGACAGTCATCTTGCCGACGCCCGCCGGACCGTGAAGGACCAGCGAGGAGGGCACGCGGCCTGCAACGAGCAGTTCGGAGAGATCCGACAACGCCCTCGCTTGACCGAGCACCGGCCGCCGCGCCGCCGCGCGGGACTGCGCGCGCTCCGCGTCAGGTTGCTCGGCGGTTCGTCGAGACTTCGCCATGGCTCAGTCGAAAGGCACTTCGACGAGCCTCGGACCCTGTGGTCGGAGCTCGCCGCTGCGTCGCTGATCGGATGGCACGAGCACTTCTTCACCATTGATGAAGTGCTTCGGGAACGCACGCATGAGCCGTTCGACCTCGGGTGCGTAGAGCGTGCTTCGCGGGTCGTACGCGTCGGCCCCGAACGAGCCGACGGTGACCGTGCTCATCTCGCTGTCGGGATCGTGGTGGAACCACGCCTCGAAGCCTTGCGCGCGCAGCTTCGCCACTTCCAGCTCCGCCCGGCGGCGAACGTCCTCCGGCTCGATCTCGCGGGTTCCGAAGGTGCTCCAAAGCCCGATCTGCAGGGTGTAGAGCTCGGTCCGACCGGGATACCTCGCCCGCAGCGTCCGCAGGTCGTACGGCTTGGGAGGCGAGGCGTCCGCAGCGGTGGTGCGTCGAACCAGCATGGCGGCTGCGAACGGGCGGCCGCCGCCGACGGTGATGCCCTTCGCCAGGCCGAGCGCTTCCTGAGCCTCCGGATCGTCGGTCTCGAAGAAGCGCCCCGCGACCACCATCGATCCGCCGCGTCGCGGCTCCACGAAGACCTCGCCGAACACGGGATATCGGCGGGTGACCTCGATCACGAACTCGTCCGCCCGCTCCTCGTGACCGTCTCCAGAGAAGGTCCTCAGCTGTACCGACCACCGACCCTGGGGGGCTGGGGGCATGACGGCGGCACTGGAATCGAGCACCTGATCGTCCACGGTGAGGAGGGAGTCTCCGCCGGCAGCCGCGTTGCGGGACCCCGTGCCTCGAGGGGCCGGATCCGGGCCGCAGGCCGTCAGGATCGACGCAACGATTGCCCAGACAACCGGGGCTGCCCCCAGCACGCCGGTTTCGACCCCACCACCGCGACGGATAGTGGGGCTCCCGCCGGGATGGTGCTGATGATGGTGGTCGATCCGACGCAACCGCGTTCCTTTTTGGAGCCTGAAGCGAAGCTCCGACGATAAGAGCCGTCCAGAGGCAGGGCAACTGCTTCTCCGCTCTTGACCGTCCGATTCGAAAGTCAGCGGCGACCGGTGCCCGCGTCGGCACCGGTTCGCGACCTCTCCGCCGCCTCCGCGTCCGTGACGCAGAGGTCCGACGCTTCGCCGAGGAACGTACGAATGCCCGACATCGGCAACATCGGACCGGTCTTTCCCTCCTCCGGGCGCGGAGAAGAGGTTGCGGCGAGGCCGGTGCAGTTGAACCTGGTTCACCCAGACCGCGTCCCCGGCCGGGACTCCCTTCGAGACGAGACGCTCGTCGGTCGAGGCGAAGCCCCTTCGCGTCGCGAGCGGATCGAGGCGATTCGCACCGCGATCGCGAACGGCACCTATCCAACCGAAGAGAAGTTGCAGCTGGCGATGCGTCGCATGATCGACGAGCTGCGCGGCTGAGACCCGGTTCGGGCTTCGGCTCGTCCTGGCTCCGGATCCTCATCGCGAAACGCATCGACGCGGCTCGCCTTTTCGCCTCCTTCGCGAACGAAGGAGCGCGGTGGTCGGGCGTCGAGTCCGTACGCTGCACGGCTTCGACTGGCCCCTCGGGAATCACCGCATGCATGCTCCCTCGTGTCGCACCGTCGCGGTTCTCCTCCTCGCCATCCCGGGAAGTCCTGCGCTCGCGCAGAGTGCCCCGCCGCCGGATCTGCGAGCCGCGAAGATCGGCGACATCGCGATCGTCGGCGGCGAGGTCGTGGTCAGGCCCGGCGAGTCGATCGAGTCGGCGACGGTGCTCGTCTCCGACGGTGTGATCGTCCAAGTCGGGCCGACCGCCTCCGTCGAGGTGCCTGCGGGCTTCCGAGTCGTCGATGCGACCGGGCTCCGCATGTATCCGGGCCTGATCGACGCGGGAGTGCAGCAGGACTCGGCCGATGCGTCTTCGGCCGCCGCGCGGGAGGCCGGGGCGCACTGGAACGCGAAGGTCGTCCCGCAGCTCGATTCATCCCGGTTGCCGGTGCTGTCGGACTCGCAGCGAAAGTCGTTGCGCGACCTGGGATTCACCTCCGCTGCCGCGCATCCAGATCGGGGACTTCTTCGCGGAAGCGGCGCGGTGTGGTCGCTTGCCGCGGACTCGCCGCGCACGCGACGAGACCGCTCGATGATGGCGGCGGCGTTCGAGCATGGAGGAGACTGGGATCGGGCGACCTACCCGGGCGCCTTCGTCGGTGCGGTGGCGCTGCTTCGACAGACGCTGCTCGACGCGCAGTGGCATGCCGAATGCCGATCGCGCTGGGAATCCGACCCTTCGGGCCTGGAGGCACCGGCTCCCGCCGTGGCGCTCGAAGCGCTCGAGGGCGTCGTGCAGCGCGTGCAGCCGCTCGTCCTGCGCACCGACTCCGAACTCGCGACGCTCGTGGCCGCGGAGATCGCCGCGGAGTTCGGGATCGACCTCGTCATCAACGCATCCGGCCTCGAGTTTCGACGGGCCGAGGAGGTCGCGGAGCTGGGATTCCCGCTGGTGGTGCCGCTGAACTTCCCCGAGGCGCCGACCGCCGACTCTCCGTGGCAGGCCGCCTCGGTCTCGCTCCGCGACCTGCTGACCTGGGAGCAGGCGCCGACCAACGCGAAGCGCCTGCTCGCGGCCGGCGCGACGATCGCGCTGACCACCGACCGTCTCGACCGCGTCTCGGAGTTCCCCGTGAAGGTGCGTGCCGCGATGGAGGCGGGACTCTCCTTCGACGAGATGCTTGCGGCCCTCACCACGACGCCTGCGGCGATTCTCGGCATCGAGCGGATCGCAGGCACGATCGAGACGGGCAAGCAGGCCGACTTCGTGCTCGTCGAGGGCGAGCTGTTCGGCGAGGACTCGAAGGTTCGCGAGGTGTGGATCGGCGGCGTGCGGCATCTGGTCGCGGCGAAGCCGATCTTCGCGCTCGCCGGCGAGGCGACGATCACGCTGGCCGATGGTTCGACGCGTCGGATGAAGATCGATCCGGAGGCCGCGAAGGTCGAGATCTGGCCGTCGCCGAAGGCCGAGGTCGAGAGGCCGGAGGCGGAAGCCGCCGAGGCGACGGCGCCTGAACTCGCTCCGGCCGCCGAGGCGAAGCCCGCCGCCGCACCGCGTGCCATTCGGGCTTCCGGGGTTCGCATCCTCGGCGACACGCTGGTGATGCGGATCGATGGTGAGGCGCTCGGCGTCGAAGGGCCGCAGCGAGTCTCCGCGGTTCTCGTCGGAGGAGCACTGCGAGGCGTCGCCGAAGGCGAGGACGGCACGATCGTTCGATTCACCGCGATCGCATCGGCGGATCCGGCGCCGATCGAGGCCGAGGAGGTCGCCTCGAGCGACGATGCGTCTCCGGAAGGCGACGTCGATGGCCGCAAGGGAGACGTTGAAGTCGCCGCATCCGCGCCGCCGGGCGACCCGGGTCAGGAACCGCAGTTCGGAGCCGAGCAGGCCGAAGTGGCGACCGTCGCGAACGCTGGTTCGCGCCGCAGCGGCTCGCGTCGAGACGAGGCGCCCGACTGGACGAAGCCGTTGCCGGTGCCGCTGGGCGCCTTCGGTGTTTCCGAAGCCCGCTCGCCCGAGCGGGTCCTCTTCCGCAACGCGACGATCTGGACCTGCGGTCCGGAAGGTGTGGTCGAAGCCGGCGACCTTCTCATCGAGGATGGACAGGTCGCCTACGCGGGACCGCGCAAGGAGTGGTCCTTCGAGG
>JBMSXH010000166.1:0-5951 GCA_049425445.1 Phycisphaerales bacterium
GCGCTGCTCACTCCGCCATCGGCGCGAAGCCGCGACGCATGGTGTTCTCGCACACCGCGCGGGGCTCCGTGAAGTGCAGCAGGTACTCGCGCCCGCCCGCCTTGCTGCCGACGCCCGAGAGGCCGAAGCCGCCGAAGGGCTGCCGGGCGACGAGCGCGCCGGTGATGCCGCGGTTGAGGTACAGGTTGCCGACGCGGTACTCGCGCCGCGCCCGCTCGAGGTGCGAGGGCTTGCGGCTGAAGACGCCGCCGGTCAGCTTGTATTCGGTCGAGTTGGCGATCGCGAGCGCCTCGTCGAAGTCGCGGGCCTTCATCACCGCCAGCACCGGGCCGAAGATCTCCTCGTTCGCGAGGCGATGCTCGGGCCGGATGCCCGAGACGATCGTCGGGCCGACGTAGGGCTTGCCGACCTTCGCGGCGAGTCCTTCCGGCACCGGCATCTCGAGTTCGACCACGCCTTCACGGCGGCCGATCTCGATGTACTCGCGGATCTTGGCGGCGGCGTCCTCGTCGATCACCGGGCCGATGTCGGTGCCCGGCAGCAGCGGATCGCCGACCACCAGCGTGCGGGCGCTCTCGACGATGCGCCGCAGGAACTCGTCGTGGCAGCTCTCGAGCACGATCGCCCGGCTGCACGCGGAGCACTTCTGCCCGCAGAAGGAGAACGCGCTCTGCCGCACGCCGAGCACCGCCTCGTCGAGGTCGGCGGAGGCGTCGATGATCACCGCGTTCTTGCCGCCCATCTCGCAGACCACCTTCTTGACGAAGGGCTGTCCGGCGGGCGTGCTTCCGGCGGCCTGCAGGATGTCGAGGCCGACACCCTTCGAGCCGGTGAAGGCCACGAGCGCCACCCGAGGATCGCGCACGAGCTTCGCCCCGACCGTCTCGCCGGGTCCGGGCAGGAACGCGAGCGCGTCGCGCGGGCAGCCCGACTCCCAGAGGATCTCGCAGAGGATCTTCGCGATCGCGGGGGTCTGCTCCGCGGGCTTCACCGCGACGACGTTGCCGGTGACGAGCGCCGCCACCGCCATGCCGCAGCAGATCGCGAGCGGGAAGTTCCACGGGCTGATCACCGCCGCGACGCCGCGAGGCTGATGCCACTGCTCGTCGAGTTCGCCGACGAAGCGGCCGATCCGCTCGCGGCCGAAGAGGCTCGCGCCGCACCGGGCGTAGAACTCGCAGAAGTCGATCGCCTCGCAGACGTCCGCGTCCGCCTCGCGCCAGGTCTTGCCGCTCTCGCGGATGACGATGCCCGAGAGTTCGTCGCGGCGGCGGCGCATCGCCTCGGCGGCCTTGACGAGCACCGCGGCGCGGGTCGCGTAGGCGCTGTCGCGCCAGGTCGGGAAGTACGCGGAGAGTCGTGCGAGCGCCGCATCGGCGTCGGCCTCGGTCGCGTCGATCGCGACCTTCGGCAGGCGGCACTGCTCGACCGCCTCGCCGTAGGCCCTCCGCTGCGAGGCGTCCGCGAAGTCGCGCATCGGCTCGTTGAAGAAGGGCTGCTCGTCGCCGATTCCCACGCAGGCCGGGCTGAGATGGTGGCGGCGGGGGGCGTCGCGCAGGGCGGCAAGCCCGGGATCCTCGCCCGAGGCGCCGTGTGGCGACGCCAGCAGCTGCTCGGGCGTGGCGCCGTCGGCGAAGCCTGCGCGGAGCCACGACTCGTTCGAGGTGTTCTCGAGCAGGCGCCGCACGAGGTACGCCATGCCGGGAATCATCTCGCCGACCGGCACGTACTCGCGAACCCGCAGGTCCATCTCGGCGCAGGCGGACTTCAGCTCCTCGCCCATGCCGTGCAGCATCTGCAGTTCGAGCGCCGCGCGGGGCAGGCCGAGCCGCTCGACCTCGGCGAGCGCCGCCGCGATCGATCGCGCGTTGTGCGAACCGAGCGCCAGCTTCACGCCGCCTTCGCCGCCGCGGCGAGGCGTCGAGGCGAGGAAGATCCGGCTCATCCGCTCGAAGCACGCGTCGCTGTCGCGCTTGCGGCTCCAGACCGGCACCGGCCAGCCCATCTGCTCGGCGTGGATCGTCTCGTAGTCCCAGTACGCGCCCTTGACGAGCCGCACCGTGACCGGGCGGCCGCGTCGCTTCGCCCATTCGGCGATGTTCCGCGCGTCGTCGTCGCCCGAGCGCAGATAGGCCTGCATCGCGAGACCGCCCTCGAACTCGACCGCGTCGCAGCAGCGCTTGAAGAGCTCGAGGGTGAGATCCTTGAGCGAGCGCTGCTCCATGTCGAAGTTGACGAAGACACCGCGTTCGGCCGCGGCCTCGAGCACCGGGGTGAGCGCCTTCACGAGCCCCCGCAGCGAGCCTTCGGAATCGATCGGATCGGTCGAGGCGTAGAGCGACGAGATCTTGATGGAGACGTTGGTGCGCGGGATGGGGCCGAGGTGGTCGGAGTCGAGCCGCGGATTGCCGGGCCACTTCGCGACCGCCTCGGGCAGGTTGCGGATGAGGTCGAGGTACTTGCCGCGGTAGACCTCGGCCTCGGCGTCGGAGACGCACGCTTCGCCGAGCAGGTCGACCGAGAAGGCGAGGCCGCGCTTCCAGAGCTTCTCGAGCATCGGCAGGGCGTCGGCGGCGTCGCGCCCGGCGATGAACTTCGAGGCCATGCCCTCGATGCGTCCCGACATCGTCTTGGCGACGATGCCCTTCGCCATGCCGCCCGCCTTGAGCCCGAGACCGAGCCCTGGAGGCAGGGTGACGCCCGGTTGCGAGAGGTAGTCCTCGAGATGGTCGTGGACCTGCTCGGGGGTTCGGAGCATCGGGAACGCGTCGACGAACCGGAAGAGCTGGACCTTGAAGGCCTCGTCCTTCATGGACCAGTTCATCAGGGCGTCGGACCAGTAGGAACCGCTCAGCAGGCCGGCCTTGTGGCGCGACGAGCGGTCGAGCAGTTCGCGTCCGAGTTCGAGGATCGAGTCCTCCGACGCCGACTCGCCGCTCGCGGCGGACGCGACACGGCGGGGCTCGGTGGCGGGCTTGGCGGGGCGGCTGCGGAAGCGCTCGAAGATGCCCATGTCGGACCGGGTCGAGGCGGCGAGATCGCGGCCGCGCCGCGAAGGGGTCGAGTATAGCGGTGAGGGCGTTCTTCCCGGCGGATCGGATGCCCTTCATCGACGATCCGGCGGAAGGATCCGCTACCCTTCCCGACCCGTTCGGGGCTTCCGGGGTCCAAGCGAAGGAGCACGAACCATGGCGTTGATGGACGGCAAGCGAGGCCTCGTGGTCGGCATCGCGAACGAGCACTCGATGGCCTACTCGATCGCGGAGAGCCTGCTCGCGCACGGCGCGACCTGCATGTTCACGCACCTGCCCGGCGACAAGATGGAGCGGCGGCTTCGGAAGGCGATGGACTCGCTCTCGGTGCCCGACGCCTGGACGACCTCGCTCGACGCCGCGAGCGACGAGGATCTCGATCGGGTCTTCGCCAAGGTCGCCGCGGACGTCGGCACGATCGACTTCCTCGTCCACTCGATCGCCTTCGCCGACAAGGACTGGCTGAAGGAGGGGCTCTTCACCGGCACCCCGCGTCAGGTCTTCACGCAGGCGATGGACATCTCCGCGTACACCTACGCGGCGATGGCGAACCGCGCGGCGCCGCTCATGACGAGCGGCGGTTCGATGGTGGCGCTCTCCTACTACGGCGCGGAGAAGGCCGTCCCGGGCTACAACGTCATGGGCGTGGCGAAGGCCGCGCTCGAGGCGACCTCGCGCTATCTCGCGATGGAGCTCGGGGAGAAGTCGATCCGCGTCAACTGCATCAGCGCGGGTCCGTTGCGCACCCTCTCCGCGATGGCGGTCGGCGGCTTCAGCGAGATCCTCGACTGGGTCGACAAGAAGGCGCCGATGCGGCGGAACATCGTCGGCAAGGACGTCGGCGACGCGGCGGTCTATCTCCTGAGCGACCTGTCCACCGCCGTCACGGGCCAGACGCTCTACGTGGACAGCGGCTACAGCGTGGTGGGGCTGTAGCGGCGGGCGAGCATCGCGACGGGTGGAGCGAGGTCCATCGTGGGGATCACGGGGTCCGCGCGGCCCGGAATCCGCCGTTGTTCTGCACGCTCGTCGGCGAGGCGCCGGCGGCGCGATAGGACGATCGGCAGGGACTCGAGGTGCCGAGCCACGATCCGCCTCGGAAGACCTTCAGGTTTCCGCTCGCGGGTCCGGGTGGATCGGTCGACGGACTGACGCTGTAGTAGGTCGAGGAGTACCAGTCCTCGCACCACTCCCAGACGTTGCCCTCCATGTCGGAGAAGCCGAGCGCATTGGCCTGCTTCTGGCCGACGGCGTGGGTCTGGTTGCCCGAGTTCAGGATGTACCAGGCGATCGTGCCCAGCGTCGAGTCGACGTTGCTGCCGTTGTTGAAGGCGGTGGCGGTGCCGGCTCGGCAGGCGAACTCCCATTCGGCTTCGGTGGGTAGACGCAGTCCCGTGGCGCTCTCGAAGCCCTGCAGCATGTTCCAGGAGACCCGCTCGACGGGACGAGACGCGCTGTCGGCGAAGCCTGTGAAGTAGCTGGGGTTGGTTCCGACGATCGCCGTCCACTGCGCCTGCGTGACTTCGTAGCGGCCGAGATAGAAGGCCTGCGTCAGCGTGACCTGATGGACCGGATTCTCGTCCGGCACGCACGGGCCCTGCTGCGACGGCGAGCAGCCCATGTTGAAGGTCCCCGGCGGCACGAGGAGCATCTCGACATTGCTGGCGTTGTCGCGCACCCGCCACGGAAGGCCGGTCGCGACGATGGCGGCTCGCAGGGTCGCGTTGGTGACGATCGTCGGATCCGGCGCTGCCTCGAGGACCGTGGCCCACGGCACCGCGCCCTTGTCGTAGATGAACGCGTTCGAAGCGACGGTCGTTCCTGCCGGCGTCGTCACGGCGATCGCGACCGATCCCGACGCTCCAGCCGGAGTCACGGCGGTCACCGTGGTCGACGAGACGATCACCAGGTTGGTGGCGGGCACGCCGCCGACGGTGACGGCGGTCGTCCCGGCGAGATGGGTGCCGGTGATGGTGATCGCGGTGCCGCCGGTCGCGGGGCCGGAGTCTGGCGCGACCGACTCGATCGTCGCGGGATAGGTCGCACCCCAGTTGGCGACGAGGATGGTCAGGTCGGCGCCGTTCACGATGCCGTCGCCGTTGAGATCGTCGGTGCAGGCCTGTTGCGAAGAAGCCGGGCAGGCGATGGCGAACGCGATCATGAGGGAAACGACGAGGATGGGCTTCATGATTGGGCTCCGAAGCGGGTGGTCGCTGCGCCGAAGGACGATCGGCGGCGGCCTTCGCGGACCAGAACCTACAAGACGCGGGGCACGGCACCAAGGGTTCGCGCTCACCATTCCGTTCCCACCGGGGCGAGCGGTGTGGTCGATGGGCGCATTCGCACGTCGACGCTTCAGCGTCCTCGAATGGGAACGTCCTTGGGAGACGTTCGCGGCTGCCACGGCCCGCGGTGGGCGAGATCACCGGCCGGCACCAGCGCATCACGGACGGCGCAGACCAGATCGGCAACGCCATGACCAGCGACCGCGCTGATCGCGAGGTCCGCCTCGCGCGATCGGGGCGACGTGGCGGCATGCGGGAGGTCCGACTTCGACATCACTCGCAGGGTCGGTGTTCCATCCGGATGATGAGTCGACGCCCACGCCTGATCGGGCGCCGCGAGCAGCACGACGAGATCGGCCTGCTCGAGCGTGCGCGACGCCAAGGCGATCGCGGCGGCGTCGATCGAGCCGTGTCGGCCGAGGACATCGGGTCCGTGCTTGGCCTCGATCTCGGGGAATCCCGGCAGATCCAGCCATTCGACGACGAGCCCCGCGAGATCGATTCGAACCGAGACGAAGTCGCGGGTGGTGCCCGAGACGGGCGAGGCGATCGCGACGTCGCGCCCGGCGAGCCTGTTCACCAGAGTGCTCTTGCCGGCGTTGGGCGGACCGACCACGCAGACCTTCGGAGGATC
>JBMSXH010000167.1:0-5945 GCA_049425445.1 Phycisphaerales bacterium
GCTCCGCGAGATCGAGGTGCTCGATGCGCGTCACGTGGCCTCCGACGAGGCGGTGCAGGCGCTCGAGCGTGAACTCGAACGAGTTCGGCAGGACGCGATCTCGGAGCGCCGCGAACTGACCGGCCGCATCGGCGAACTCGATTCGGAGCGCCGCAGGCTCTCCGAGGCCGTCGCAGCGCTCGAGTCGACGCTGAGGGCTGCGCAGGCCAGCCGCGCGGCGGCCGAGTCCGATTCGGTCGAGGCGATCAAGCGGACGCTCGACGATCGCACCGCCGAGGTCGCCCGGCTCGAGACGGAGCGTGTCGATGCGACGAGCCGGGCCGGCGAGGCCGATCGTCGGATCGCCGCGCTCGAGTCGAAGCTGAAGGAGACCAGGTCGGCACTCGACAGCGCCAAGGTCGAATTGGCGAAGGTTCAGAAGCAGGCTGGCGAGCAGGCGCACGCGGGCGAGCAGTTGGCCGCGTCGACGGCGAAGATCGCCGAACTCGAGCAGCGGCTCGCCGCCGAGCAGGTCGCCGTCGAAGGCGAGCGCAACGCCTGCGCCACCCTCCGGGACGAACTTGATCGCGCAAAGTCGAATGCGAAGCGTCTCGAGGCCGCGGCGCAGGGCGCGGTCGAGCGCAAGTCGAAGGAGCTGACGAGCGAACTCGCGGGGGCCAAGTCTCGGCTCGATCGGGCCGAGAGCGAAGCGGCGTCGCTTCGCCGGGAACTGACCGACGCGAAGACCCGGATCGAGCGCGACTCGAAGCGCATGGCCTCGCTGCAGCGCGAACTCGACGAGCAGGCGGCTGCGGGCAAGGAGACCGAGTCGTATCGCACTCGGATCGCCACCCTCGAGCAGCAGTGCGACGCGTCGCGCGACCGTGCGGTGTCGCTCGAGAGCGAACTCGAGGCCGCTCGAGCATCGCTCGAGCAGGCGAAGTCGGACCGTGCCCGCTTCGAGAAGGAGCTTGCCGACGCCAAGGCCGTGGTCGCCACGCCCGATCCGAAGGCGTTCATCGAGACCGAGCGGCTCGAGGCGCGGATCCGCGATCTCGCGGCCACGGTCGCGGAGCGCGACGCCCGCCTCGAGGTTCTCGCCGGCGAGCTCGAAGCAGCTCGAGCCGCCGCGAAGGCCGCCTCCTCGACCGCATCCACCGCGGCGCCGACCGACGCGATCGACCGCGGAGTCTCTCGTGAGCAGGCGGAACGGCTTCAGGAGAAGGTTCGCCAACTCGGTCGCTACGCGACGATGCTCCGGCTTCGTCGCGAACGACTGCGTCGCGTGCGTCAGGCGCTTTCGGAGCGTCGTGCTCGCCTCCAGGAGTCGGCCGGTTCAACTGGAGTCGCGGCGCCCGTCGCCGGCGGAGCCTCCGGCAGCAGTCAGGCGATGCTGCACGAGCTTCGACAGGTGCAGGCGAAGCGCGAGGAGCTGCGTCAGGTCCAGAAGTTCCTGGCCGAGAGCGAAGTGCGCATGGTCCGCCGTTGGGCCGCCCGTCGCGGCATGAGCCTTGCGATGTCGATCACCCTCTTCCTCGGCACGATCTTCGCGGCCGCGTGGTTCGCGGCCGACTTCGTCTGGCCGACCCCCGGCACCGCCAGCGTCGATCTCATCGCCCGCGGCCCGAAGGGACAGCCCCTCGATCCTCGACTCGCCGATGGATGGAAGGCGTGGCACACCGCGCTCTTCAGCGACCCGCTCTTCGCCGAGGAGGTCTCCAAGCGTCTCGCGACCCGCGGCTTCGAGCCGAACGATCCCGCATCGGTCTCCTCGATGCTGACCAAGGATCTTGCCGTCGACAGCGACGGTCCGGGCCGGCTTCGTCTGGTGCTTTCCGGAACCGATCGCACTCGGCTTCCGATCCTGCTCGACACCGTCGCCACCACGCTTGCGGCCGAGAGTGCCGAGCAGGCGACGCGCCGCCCCGATCAGACGCCGGCGATCGTCCTCGGTGATCGCGTGCGGGAAGGCAAGGTCGCCTACTCGCTGCTCGATCCCCGACCGGTCGATCTCGAGCAGGTCTCCCGTGCGGGCATGCTCGCCGGCGGCATGGCGGGGATCGCGACGATCCTCGCGATCCCCACGATCCTCGTCCTGCGTCGCGTGCGAAGGGTGATCGAGGTCGATCAGACGCCGCTCGTGGCGTGAGATCGGCGGACGATCCGTTTCGAAGGCACCGCTCGGGCGGTCCGCCGCGGAAAGTCGCTCGATCGACGTCGCAGCCCGCCGTGGGCCTCGGCAGCCGGCATCGCGTCGGCACGTCGGTGGGTCAGTGTCGGAAGTGCCGCACGCCGGTGAGCAGGCACGTGACGCCGCGCTCGTTGCAGAGCGCGAAGGTCTCCTCGTCGCGCTTGGAGCCGCCGGGCTGCACGATGCAGCGCACGCCCGCGTCGATGAGCGCCTCGGGGCCATCGGCGAAGGGGAAGAAGGCGTCCGAGGCGGCCACCGCCTCGCCCGACGCCGCGCGATCGCCGGCCTTCGCCACCGCGGTGCGGCAGGCGTTGAGGCGATCGACGCAGCCCGCGCCCATGCCGAGCAGCATTCCGTCGGCGGAGATCGCGACGGCGTTCGACTTCAGATGCTTGACGACGGTGAAGGCGAACGCCGCCTCGCGCCGCATCGCCTCGCTCGGCGCGGGGCCGGCGGCCACTCGGAGGTCCGACGGATTGACCGGATGCTGGTCGCGTTCCTGGACGAGGAGGCCCCCCGGCACCGATCGCAGCGCGGTGCGCACCGGGTCGACGCCCGGCGGTCCGACCGCGACGAGTCGGGCATTGGGCCAACGCTCGCCGAGGATCCGCGCCGCGTCGGCATCGAAGCGATCGGCGACCACCACCTCGAGGAAGCGGGACCCGGAGACCATCGCCTCCGCAAGTCGACGGTCCGCGACGCCTCCGAGGACGACCACGCCGCCGAAGGCCGCGAGAGGATCGCCCGACCACGCACGCTCGAAGGCTTCGGCGAGATTCGTGCCGCTTGCGGCGCCGCAGGCGTTGGTGTGCTTGATCACCGCCGCGGCCGCCGAGACGCCGTCGAGATCGCGGAGGTCGAGCACCAGTTCGAGCCCGGCCGCGGCGTCGAGGATGTTGTTGAAGCTGATCGCCTTGCCGCCGAGGACTTCGCCCGAGACGAGCGACGGCCCCGCGGCGTTGGGATCGCGGTAGACGGCGCCACGCTGGTGAGGATTCTCGCCGTATCGAAGCGGCGTTCCTCCCGTGAAGGTGAGGCGCACGGTGTCGGCGAAGGCGTGGGCCTGACGGCGTCCCATCCACCCGCTGATCGCGGCGTCGTACTCGCAGGTCCTCGCGAACGCGGCGGCGGCGAGATCCGATCGGGTCGCCCGCGAGGTGCAGCCCCGATGCTCGGCGAGTTCCGACGCGACGCGGTCGTACTGGCTCGGCGAGGTGACCACCGCGACCGACTCGAAGTTCTTCGCGGCGCTTCGCATGAGCGCGGGGCCGCCGATGTCGATCTGCTCGATCGTCTCCGCTTCGGTGGCGTTGCCTTCGCGGACGGTCCGCTCGAATGGATAGAGGTTGACGCAGACGAGATCGATGGGAGCGATCCCGTGGGTGTCGATCGCCTCGCGGTGGGACGCGAGATCGCGACGGGCGAGCACACCGCCGT
The DNA here is from genome assembly GCA_049425445.1 of Phycisphaerales bacterium. Classification (GTDB taxonomy): domain Bacteria; phylum Planctomycetota; class Phycisphaerae; order Phycisphaerales; family SM1A02; genus VGXO01. The sequence goes on from JBMSXH010000167.1 coordinate 3,608, forward strand.
GGACCCGCGGATGCAGGGTCTTCACGCGACCGTCGAGAATCTCGGGATGACCGGTCAACTCCTCGACCGTCACCACGCGAAGGCCGGCTGCAGCAAGCGCCGTGGCGGTGCCGCCGGTCGAGACGAGTTCGACCCCGGCCTCGGCGAGGGCCCGCGCAAACGGGACCAGGTCGGTCTTGTCGCTCACCGAGAGCAGCGCGCGCCGCACCGGCACGAGGCCGAGCGTCGATCCGCCTTCGGTTCCGGTGTCGCTCAACCCTGCGGGACGATTCGCATGACCGTCCCGTCCTCCGAGATGAACGCCATCGCCGGGCTCTCGAAGCCCTCCGTCACGATCGAGCGCACGCGCGGCAGCTCGAGCCGATCCACGATCGCGCCGGTCGCGGTGTCGACGAACTTGAGGACCCTGACCTTCGCATCCCAGACCATCAGTCGATCGGCGTGGGTGGCGATGATCTCGCCATTCGCGTCGGTCTGACGCCAGAGGACCTCGCCGTCGATGCGGTCGTTCGGGCGAATCGCGAGCTTCACGAGTCCTTCCGTCGGTACCCACTGGTAGACCGCGTCGCCCGCGACCACCGGCGCGTCGACGAGCGGGCTCTCGGTGAAGTACCGCCACACCGTGCGGCCCTTTTCCGCATCGAAGGCCCACAAGTACTGGTCGCGGCCGGCGACGAAGAGCAGCCCGTCGGCGCTTGCGGGCCGGGCGTCGATCCCGGTCACCAGCTGCTTTTCCCAGACGAGCCGGGTCGAGGCGGCGTCGAGCGCGAGGATCCTTCCCTCCGAGCCGACGGCGTAGAGGAGATCACCGACGATCAGCGGCTCCGCGGACACCGAGCCGGGAAGGCTGTTGCCTCGCCATGGGTAGCCGACCTCGTACTGGTGCCAGATCACCTGCCCGTCGCGGCTGCCGTAGATGAGGTACGGACCGAAGAGCGTGCCGGGCGTGTAGAGGGTTCGTTCGACCCGCTGCCGCGACTCGGCGGCACCGCTCGCGTAGGAGACCACGTGGATCGCCAGGCGGCCGACGATCATCACGTCGTCGCGGCCCTGATCCTTCATTCGGAAGACCTCGAGCACCTCGTCGGTCGCGTCGCCGACCGGCGACTGCCAGATCGAATCGCCCCGCACCAGACCGATCCGGGTGAGCAGGTTGTTCGAGTCGTGGACGAAGAGCGCCTCGTCGGTGGCGAATCCGTCGACGAGCATCGAGCCCGGCGACCGCGCCACGTTGACCTGCCACTCCGGGCGATACCCGAAGCCGGCCATGCGGGAGGGCGGCACCAGCGAGCCTGCGTCGAGCCGCTGTTGGAGCTCCTCGAACCGCTGTCGGTTCTGCTCGGAGACGCCCGACCCCGTCGCCTGAGCAAGCGCGGACGACGCGACGAGTGCGGCAAGCGAGGCCGCAGCGAGGGTCTCGACGGACGCGAGCCGGCGAGCCTTCGGGGAATGCGCGTCGTAGGACATGAAGATTCGTCTCCGCCTCGGGACTCGAACCGGGGTTCCGGCGGTCCGAGGTCGACCGCCGCCCGTCCATGTCCATCGCGGTCGGGCCGCGAGGGACCGCGAGCCATGGACTCGGCGCGCGATGGGGGAGTATCCGAACGCCCCTCCCGAAGGTCAAGACAGACCGCCGACCCGGTACGCTTCGCGTGTGTTCACCGGACTTGTGCAGCATGTCGGCCGACTCGAGCGGATCGAGCCCACCGCCGCCGGAGCGAGCCTGTGGGTTCTCCTGGCCGGTTGGGGGCACCGGCCCGATCCCGGGGCCTCGATCGCGGTCTCGGGGTGCTGCCTCACCGTCGTCGATCGCCGGTTTGCGGGCGACTCGCTCGAGGCGGTCCGCTTCGATGCGGTGCACCACACCCTTGGCGCGACCACCCTCGGCGGGCTCGAGGCGGGATCGCCGGTCAATCTCGAGCACGCGGCCACGCCGGCCACCTTGTTGGGCGGGCATCTCGTCCAGGGGCATGTCGACGAGGTCGGCGAGGTGCTCTCGGTCTCGACCGAGGGTGGCGAGTGGCGCACGAGGATCGGCGTGAGCCGGGGCTTCGAGCCGCTGCTCGTCTCGCGGGGGTCGATCACGGTGGAGGGCGTCTCGCTCACCGTTGCGGCGCTGGGGCCGGGCTGGTTCGAGGTGGTGCTCATTCCAGAGACGCTCGAGCGCACCACGCTGCGCGATCGTCTGGCGGGCGACCGTGTGAACCTCGAAGGCGACTGCATCGGGAAGATGGTGCTGCGGGCGCTCGAGGCGCGGGGGCTGGGGGCGTCGACCGGCGCGGGGTGAGGGGGCAGGCGGCGTTCGCCTCCCGAGTTCGCACGCCCCCTCCGTCTCGGG
>JBMSXH010000168.1:0-5917 GCA_049425445.1 Phycisphaerales bacterium
ACTTGAACCGCGGACACCCGCATTTTCAATGCGGTGCTCTACCAACTGAGCTAAGTTGCCTGAGCCGCGAAGCGTAGGTCGGCACCCGTCGGTGTCAAGCGTCGCGCTCGCAGCCGGATCACTCTCCGTCGGCCGAGGGCGACTTCCTGGAGTTCGCCTCGCCACGGCGGCGGTTCTCGCCCCCGAATCGATCGACCATGCTCCGCCCTACGAAGATCTCGTGGGGCCGTCGTCGATCGACCGTTGGCCCGGACGGGGCCGGCCAGAGGACCGCTAGCGCCTCGTGCACCGGGCGGCCATCGAGGAGGACCCCCCTGGCAAGCGCCAGCGCCTCGGCGTGCCGCCGAGCGATCCTCGCCCGAACCACGATCCGTTCCGAGTCCGGATAGTCGCGACCAAGCACCTCCCCACGCTTCTCGATCAGATCGAGGCTGCGCGAGTCCGCGAGCGGCATTTCGATCTCGACCTCCCGGAGCGGGCCGAGCAACGCGACCTTCGCCTGCTCCCGCAGCGCTTCGAGCCCTTCGCCTCGACGAGCACTGATCGCCACCGACTCCGGCGCCCGGCTCCGCCATTGCTCGAGCGTCACGGCCGCTTCGCGAGCGCCGACCCGTTCCTCGAGCCGGTCGATCTTGTTGAGCACGAGGATCCAGGGGATCTCTCCGGCGCCGATCTCCTCCAGCACCTCACGGACCGCGGAGAACTGGCGATCCGCCGAGGGATCGGACACGTCGAGCACGACCAGCAGCAGGTGGGAGGATGCCGCCTGTTCGAGGGTCGAGCGAAAGCTCGCGACGAGGTGGTGCGGGAGATCGCGGATGAAGCCGACGGTGTCGGTCAGCATGGCCGCGTTGCCGCCCCCGAGGTTCCACTGCTCGACCCGCGTGCCGAGCGTCGCGAAGAGCCGATCGTCCGCGTACGCGCCGCCGGTCGTCAGTGCATTGAACAGCGTGCTCTTGCCGGCGTTGGTGTAGCCCACGACGCCGATCACCGCATGCTCCTCGCGGCGAGCCTCGACCGCCCGGGTCGAACGGGCCTGGATCTCGCCGAGTTGTCGACGCAGGTGCAGCAGCCGCTTCTGGACGAGTCGGCGATCGATCTCGAGCTGCTGCTCGCCGGGTCCCCGCGTCCCGACGCCCATCGGGGCGCCGCCGGTGACCTGTCCAAGGTGGCTCCACATCGCCCGCAGCCGCGGCGCGGTGTACTCGAGCTGCGCGATCTCGACCTGCAGCCTCGCCTCGCGCGTCGTCGCCCGGTGCGCGAAGATGTCGAGGATCAGTTCGCTCCGGTCGATCACCTTGACCTTCACCGCCTCCTCGATGTTCCGCAGCTGCTGAGGCGACAGGTCCTGGTCGACGATGACGACGCCGGCGGCCAGATCCTTCACGAGCGCCGCGAGTTCCTCGATCTTGCCCTTGCCGAACCAGGTCCGCGGATCGGGTCTCTGACGACGCTGCAGGATCGATCCCGCGATCGAGACCCCGGCGGTCTCGGCGAGCGAGCGAAGCTCCGAGAGCGGGTCCGTGTCGTCCGGGTCGGTGGTGACCGACGCGAGCACCGCCTGCTCGCGGCGAAGTTCAAGATCCTCCCGAAGGGTCGATCCCACGCGTGGGCTCCGAAGCGCGGCGTGCCGGGGCGAATCCACGATCCGCCGCATCACGCGAGGTCGCGAATCGTACGAGGACTCGATGGGACCGGACCCGCCCTTCCTATGATTCGGTCTTCACTTCTCTCGGAGACGCCCGTGCGATCCCCCAGGCCCACCCTCGCCATCGCCGCCGTCCTGCTCGGAGCCGCGGCGTTGATGCAGTCGACGCTCGCGTTCAGAGGCACCTCCAACGACTACGCCTGGTTCGATCCGATCGTCGAGGTCCGCGGCCTGCTCCGCGAGAACTTCGTGACTCCGGTCGACGACGAGGCGATGCGGGACGCGGCGATCGCCGCCATGGTCGAGTCGCTTGGCGATCCCTACACGGTCTACGTGCCCCCTGCTTCGGAGGACGACTTCAACAAGGACCTTCGCGGCGCGTATGTGGGCATCGGCGCCGAGATCGACATCGTCGAGGGCTGGCTCACCATCGTGACGCCGCTCGACGAGAGTCCGGCCCTCGCGGCGGGCGTCCGCTCCGGCGACACGGTGCTCTCGATCGAGGGCGAGACGACCTTTGGCCTCTCGTCGCGCGAGTGCGCCGACCGACTGATGGGCGAGGCCGGAACGACCGTGAACATCCGAGTGCGGCACGCCGACGGCGAGGAGGAGGACCTGGCCATCGTGCGGAGCCCGATCCGAACCCGCACCGTCCGGGGATTCAGCCGGAACGGCGAGGCGTGGCGATTCCTCATCGACCCCACGTCGGGGATCGCCTACATCCGCGTCACCCAGTTCACCGACGAGACCGTCGACGAACTCCGAGAGGCGCTCTCCGCGATGACGCCGCCACCCGCGGCGCTGGTGCTCGATCTTCGGTTCAATGGCGGCGGCACCCTGACGGGCGCGATCGAGATGGCGGACCTCTTCCTCGAGAACGGCACGGTGGTGTCGGTGAAGTCGCGACGAGGGCTCGAGCGATCGTGGTCGGCGGACGACGACGCCGACGACTACGAGATCCCGATGGTGGTGCTCGTCAACGGATCCTCCGCCTCCGCGAGCGAGATCGTCGCCGGGGCGCTGCAGGAGAACGGACGCGCCAAGGTGCTTGGGCAGCGCACCTTCGGCAAGGGGTCCGTGCAGGAGGTTCGCGAGCTTCCTGACGACGCGGGAATCCTGAAGCTCACCACCGCCCACTACGCCCTTCCGAGCGGAAGGAGTCTCCATCGAACGCCCGAAGCCGAGGCGTGGGGCGTGGATCCGGACCCTGGATTCCACGTGCCGATGAGCGACGACCAGTACCGCGACCTCGTCGTTGGCCGTCGCGCGTTCGAAGCGATCGGCAACGCGGCCGACTCGGAGGCGTCTGCGCAGTGGTCCGATGTCGCGTGGCTTCGCGAGTCGCTCGGCGACCTGCAGCTCGCGGCCGCGATCGAGACGTTGCGAGCGAGGCTTTCGGGCGGCGAGTGGCTTACGGTCGGCGACGAATCCTCCGCGATCACGGTGGCCGCCGACGAACTCCGAAACCAGATCGAGTTCCGGCGACGTCTCGTCCGCGAACTCGAGGCCGTCGAGGCACGGATCGCGAGGCTCGAGGGACGTGCCTCCAGCGAGTCCGAGCGAAGCGACGACGCGACGGGGAATCCGTGACGCCGCGTCGCCAACGGGACGAGCGCCGGTGCTGATCCTGGGAATCGAGTCGAGCTGCGACGAGACCGCGGCGGCGGTCGTCGAGGACGGACGCCGCGTGCGATCGAGCGTGGTGGCTTCGCAGCACGAACTGCATCGAACCTACCGGGGCGTCGTGCCCGAGATCGCCAGTCGGGCGCATCTCGAGCGGATCCTTCCGGCGATCCACGCCGCCCTCGAGGAGGCCGGGTGCGCGATGGGCGATCTCGATGCGGTCGCCGCCGGCGTGCGGCCAGGTCTCATCGGCTCGCTGCTGGTCGGAACCAGCGCCGCGAAGGGCCTTGCCTGGGCGCTCGATCGACCGTTCCTCGGCATCGACCACGTCGAAGCGCATCTCTTCGCCGGGGTGCTCGAGTCGGATCCTCCGGCCTGGCCGGCGCTCGGCCTCGTGGTCTCGGGCGGTCACACGAGCCTCTTCCGATGGAGCGAGGATGGATCGCTCGAGCGGCTCGGCCGCACCATCGACGACGCGGCCGGCGAGGCGTTCGACAAGGCCGCGTCGATGATCGGGCTCGAGCATCCCGGCGGACCGGCCCTCGAGCGGCTCGCCGCCGACGGCGATCCGAACTCGATCCCCCTTCCCCGACCGATGCTCGGGGCGGAGAGTCTCGACTTCTCGTTCAGCGGCTTGAAGACGGCCTTTCGCAACGCGGTGCTTGCCGCGGCCGGCGAGCCGGATCCGTCGACGGATGTTCGGCGTGCGGCCGCCCCGTTGACGCGGGAGACGAAGGCGAATCTCGCGGCGAGCTTCCAGTCGGCGGTCGTCGGGACGATCGCCGTCAAGTGTCGGCGGGCGATCGAGCAGGCGGATCCGCCGTTTCGCGCGATCGTGCTCGGTGGCGGCGTCGTCGCGAACGCGTCGCTCCGCGCCGCCCTGGCGATGATCGCGCAGGAACGCCATCTCGACCTTCGCCTGCCGCCCTCCGCGTGGTGCGTCGACAACGCGGCGATGATCGCGGCCGCGGCGCATCCTCGACTTCTGCGTGGCGAGCGGGATCCGCTCGACCTCCCTGCCCAACCGGTGTCTCGATGGTCCTGAGCCGACGGAGTCCCTTTCGGTGAGCTATCGACCTCCCTACGTCGATCCGAACGCGATCGTGGTGGATGCGCCGCATCCCGCGACGATCGAGGAGGAGACGCTGCTCGAACAATGCGATTTGGAACTCGGTCGGCGCCGCGGGCCGGGCGGACAGCATCGGGCCGCGGTGGCATCGGGAGTGCATCTCCTGCATCGGCCGACCGGCATCGAGGCGCAGGCGACCGAGCGTCGCAGCCCGCAGGTCAATCGACGCATGGCGATCTTCCGATTGCGGCTCCGGCTCGCCCTCAAGGTGCGAACCGCCACCTCGCGAGACCGCCACGAGGCGAGCGAACTCTGGCGGAGGCGACGGCAGGGAACGCGGATGCCGGTGAATCCCGAGCATGCCGACTATCCGGCGCTGCTCGCCGAAGCGCTCGATCTCGTGATCGCCCGGCGCTACGACCTCGCCGGCGCCGCGGGCCTGCTTGGGATCACCATGAGCCAGCTCTCGCGGCTCATCCGTCATCATCCGCCGGCATTCGCGGGAATCAACGAAGGACGCGAGGCGATCGGGCTGCCGAGGCTCCGGTCGTGAGGTCGGCCGACCGACATCCTCCGCTACCGTGCATCGCGAAGCACGCCTGATCTCCTCGCAGTCCGATCCACCGCCCAACGCCTCTGGAACTCGCCATGCCTGCCACACCCGCCCACCGCGACCCGGAGATCGCCTCCCTCGTCGATGCCGCCGTGAAGCCGAGCACGGCGTTGCGTCGGCAACTCCACGCCTTCCCGGAGGTGATGTTCGAGGAGCGACGCACCGCCGCGACGATCGTCGAGACGCTGGGATCGCTGGGCATCCCGCACGTCGAGGGGCTCGCAGGCGGCACCGGCGTGCTCGCCCACCTCGAAGGCGGCGACGGGGAGCCGATCGCGCTTCGGGCCGACATCGATGCCCTCCCCATCGACGAGCGGACCGACGTCCCGTGGAAGTCCACGCTTTCCGGCCGCATGCATGCGTGCGGACACGACGGCCACACCGCGATCCTGCTCGGCACGGCGATGGTGCTGCGCGAGATCTCGAAGCGTCGGCGATTGCCGCGGCCCGTGACGCTCCTCTTCCAGCCCGCCGAGGAGGGCGGAGGCGGCGGACGCATGATGGTCGAGGAGGGCGCGCTCGACGGTTCGAGAATCGGGCCGCCGATCGCGCGGATCTACGGACTGCACGGATGGCCGATGCTTGGACTCGGCCAGGTCGCGACGCGTCCCGGCCCCATGCTTGCCGCTTCCGATGCGTTCGAGGTGATCGTCGAAGGCGTCGGAGGCCATGCGGCGCTTCCCCACCTCCTGCGGAATCCGTTGCTTGCGGCCGGCGCGATCGTCGCGAGCCTGCCGACCTTGCCCGCCACCGTGGCGAGCGCCACCGACTCGGCGGTCGTCACGCCAACGCAGATTCGGGCCGGCGACGCCTTCAACGTCATTCCCCCATCGGCGCGGATCGCCGGCACGATTCGAACGCTCCGCGAGAAGACCCGCGAACGACTGCATCAGGCCTTCGCCGAACGTTGCGAGGGACTCGCCGCGGCCTACGGCTGCACCGCGAAGGTCGAGATTCGCGGGGG
>JBMSXH010000169.1:0-5892 GCA_049425445.1 Phycisphaerales bacterium
GGCGGAAGAACCGGTCTGCGAGCGCGGTGAACTGGGCGGACGGATTCTCCGTCGATCCGCCGAGACGATCGATCGCCTCGCCGGCCTTCGCCGCGGTGACGTCGCTCGTGGAGGAGGCCGCCAGTTCCGCGATGAACGGCACCGCCGTGCGACCCGCCGGCGCCCCGATGCTTCCAAGCACGAAGAGCACCCGCTCCTGCGCCTGCGGCGCCAGCGAGGGCAGCGCCTCGCAGAGCGGCAGGACCGCCGCCTCTCGGATCCGCTGCACCAGCAAGGCCTCGGCCTCGCTGACAAGGATCGGATCGTCGCCGGAGACGAGCACCTCGAGCAGCGGCCGGACGGCGTACGGGCCCGCGGCGGCAAGGCGATCGCGGCCGAGCATGCGGCCGCGAACGTTGCCCGTCAGCATGCCCATCGAGTTCTTGATCCGGTCTCCGTCGGTCGCGAGGTTGAATCGTCCGCGCTCGATCTTCACCGACATCTCGCCGGCGAGCGTCTCCACACCCTCGAGCCTCCGGCCGGAGAGCAGCGCCTGATCGAGCCTCGCCGCAAGGCCCGCCTCGTCGACGAGTTCCGCGAGTTCCTCGTCGGTGATGCCCGAGGCGAGCAACGCGTTGGCGCTCGCCGCCGCGAGGTCTCCGCGACCGACGATCGTGTAGTGGATGAAGCTCTCGAGGTTGCGCTGCCGACTCGCGGCATCGTCCTGCGCGAACGAGCCCGACGAGAGGCACGCTGCGACCGCCGCCGCCGCGAGCATGGAAGAGAGGGTTCGCGGTCGGTGGCGGAGGCGTTGGTTCATGGACATCGTGGGAGCTCGCTCCTGAAGCCGGTCGAATGCCGGGTCGCTGAATCGCGAGACACCGGCGGCTCGATGCGGGAACGCCTCGCGGCGCCCGATCGGACCCTTGGTGACGAAGCCGCGGAACATACCTCCCGCAGGAATCCGATGTCAACGATCGCAGTCGGTTGCGAGGCCCGCGCGGGGCGGTAGAGTCCGCGGGTCAAGGTTTGCCGGGATCGGGTCCCGGCCGTCGCCATGATCGCGACGAGGGAAGGCGGTGAAAATCCGCCGCGGACGCGCCGCCGTAACGGGCTTGGAGTTTCACGCTCCTCCGACGGATCAACCAGGGCCACTGTCGAGGGAGCATTCGCTCCGATCGATGGGAAGGCCGATCCGATCGGGCCCGAAGCCGGAAGACCTGCCTTGCCATTTGGGTCGGCGCCCTCGCGTCATGGGGCGGTCGATCGGTGGGTCCTCCGCGTCCTGGTCCGGCATCCGGATCGAGGCGAGGCCGGCACCGCCGTCGCGCCGCAACCGCACTCGGGACGCCAACCCCGGCTGTCGGCTCGCGGCTTGGCGGGCAGCCGTGGTTACGCCGCAGGGAGTGCGTCATGTTCGAGAATCGAAGCTCCTCCGACGTCGCGTCGCGCGGCGACGGGTTCGCCAGGCGATCGGCCAGCACCGCCATCGCCCTGTTCATCGCGGCACCGGTGTTCTCGCAATCGCCCTTTGCCGCGAACGTGATCGAGTACGTGCCGGGCGAAGGGGTGCCGCAGGGGTACGACGACGGCGCGGCGGTGCTCGGCATCCCGTCGAGGTTCACCGACGATCCGCTGTTTCCCGCCGCGGTGACTCCGTTCTCGTCGCCCTATCTGCCGTCCCAGGTCTGCAGCGTGGGCGAGGGCGGAAGGCTGGTGGTCGAGTTCGAGTCGCCGGTCCGCGACCATCCGACGAACCCGTACGGCATCGACCTGCTGATCTTCGGCAACAGCTTCTTCATCGACGCGGCCTGGCCGAGCGGAACCGTGGGCGGTCTCTTCAACGATGGCGGCGTGGTCGAAGTCAGCCTCGACGGCAAGTCGTTCGTCGTGGTCCCGGCGGTCGAGGCGGACGGCCTCTTCCCCACCATGGGCTACGTGGATACCAGCCCGTACCCCATCGAACCCGGTCTCGTGGAGACCGACTTCACCAAGCCGGTCGACCCCGCCATGGGGCCGATGCTGATCGGACTCTCCTACGAGCAGGTGGTCGAGGTGTACGCCGGCTCGGGCGGCGGCGCCGGCATCGATCTCGCCACGGTCGGTCTCGCCGAGATCCGCTTCGTGCGGATCAGCGTGCCGGTCGGGGCGGGCATCACTGCGGAGATCGACGGTTTCGCCGACGTCTCGCCCGACTCCCAGGAACCCGATCCCGATCTCGATGGCGACGGAACGGTCGGCGGCAGCGATCTGACGATGCTGCTCGCGGCCTGGGGCGACGCCGGTGGCGACGCCGATCTCGACGGCGACGGGATCGTGGGGGGCAGCGATCTCACGGTGCTCCTCGCGGCCTGGAAGTGACGGACTCCCCCGCCAACACGATGACGGACGCCCGCCGCGGCGCGACCCTCCTCGAGGCGATCGTCGCGGTGGGCGTCCTTGTGATGCTGCTCGGGATCTCGGTGCCGGTGCTCGGCCTCGCGCGGGGCGAGGCGAGATCGGCGGAGTGCCTCTCGCACCTGCGTCACCTCGGAGTGGCGGCTCGAACCTACTCGAACGTGCACCGGGACCGCTATCCGCCAGCCGTGCTCTACTTCGCGGAGTCCGGCACGCTGGTGACGCACGCCTGGGACTTCCGTCAGCACGGCGGCGAGGTCTCCGCCGGCGCGCTGCGCGGGTTCGTCGATCAGCCGGATCAGGTCCAGCAGTGCCCCTGCTGCACGACGCCGAGCACCTTCGGGAACGATCCGGCCACGGGCTACAACTACAACACCTCGTTCATCGGTGCCGAAGGACGGATGCCCTTCGTGGCGGAGGACGGAACGATCGTGCAGGGCTTCGCGAGCGCACGGCTCGGGCTGCCGATCCATGCGCATCGTCGGCCCTCGCACGCGGCGCTGCTCGGCGACGGCGGTTGGGCGGGCGGCGCGAACAAGTTCATGCGTGCCCCTTCGAACACGGTGGAGCAGGACTGGGGCACGGTCTACGCGGGGGGGCAGGCGTTCCGGCACGCCGGCCGGACGAACGTCGCGTGGCTCGACGGTCGCACCTCGAGCGAGCCCAACGCGCACGAGGGCCCGCAGTCGGGCTCCAGCTTCGCGTCGCAGATCCTCGGCGCTCCGCAGAACGGCTTCCTGAGCGACGACGATTCCGCCTACGACCCGCGGTGAGTGCTCGCGACGCACCGCCGAGCCCGTCGTCTCAACTCGATCGCCCGAAGCGGCGCCGAAGGTCGCCCCAGGGAATCCGCAACGTCGTGGGACGCCCGTGGGGGCAGTTCGAGGCCCGCTCGACCTCGAGCGCCCGCTCGAAGAGTCCGATCGCCTCGGACTCCGAGAGCGACTCGCCCGCCCGCACCGACGACTTGCACGCCATCATCGCGAGCACGTCCTCGAGCGCCGCCGCCTCGTCGGGCACCGGTCCCTGCTCGATCCAACGCTCGAGCAGCTCGACGACGAATGCCGCGGCATCCACGCCACGAGAGGCGAGCAGCGTCGGCGCCGCGACGATCGCAAGGCGCCGCTCGCCCGCGACCTCGATCTCGAACCCGAGACGAACGAGCAGCGGCGAGGCGTCCTCGATCGCCGTCATCGATTCCGACCCGATCGGCACCACGTGCGGCACGAGCAGACGCTGGCTCTCGAGCGGACCGGACAGGATGCGACTGCGGAGCGATTCGAACATCAGCCGCTCGTGAAGGGCATGCTGATCGACGATCACGAGCGCGTCCTCCTCTTCGGAGACGAGGAAGCTCGAGGCGACCTGCAGCACGCGACGACGGGCCGGAAACGCGGCCCCGTCGGCGCTCTCGTCGGCGGCCGTGGCGTCGCAGGCAGGCGACTGCTCGATCGCCGTCGCCATCGCGGCAAAGTCGAAGCCCCGCGGCCCGCTCCGAGATCGTTCGCCGCCGCCGCTCGACCGCGGTCCGCCTCCTCCACTCGCGCCGCCGAAGAGCCGTGCCTGGCCGCTCGTGCGAGGCGATTCGAGACCAAAGGCGCTTCGACCTTGCGGCGACGGCGCCGGAGGATCGCCGAGCCGCAGTTCGGGCACGAGATCGGCTCCCGCGAGCGCCGCCCGGACCCCGCGTCTCACCGCCGCATGGACTGCCTCGGGCGTCCGAAAGCGCACTTCGGTCTTCGCCGGATGCACGTTGACGTCGACCTCGCTCGGCTCCACCTCGATGAAGAGCACCGACAGCGGATGCCGGTCGCCCGGCATCAGGCCGCGGAAACCCTCGCGGACCGCGTGAAGCACGAGTCGATCGTGAATCGCTCGCCCGTTGAGAAAGAGCCGCTGCGATCGGCTCGTCCCCTTCGCAAGTTCGGGCTTGCCGATGAAGCCCCACACCCGCACACCTTCGTCCGAGGGCGCGACCTCGACGAGCGACGGGGCGGACTCGCGCCCGAGGATCTCCACCACCCGCGCCGACGCCTCGGCGGTCGCCGGGCAATCGATGGCGAGTCGGCCGTCGATCTCGAGCGAGAACGCGACGTCGGGCCGAGCCAGCGCGATCGTGCGCACCACCTCCGCGATGCGGGTCGTCTCGGTGGTCGGCGACTTCAGGAACTTCCGCCGCGCCGGTGCATTCAAGAAGAGATGCCGGACCGAGACCATGGTTCCCGGCGGACCGGCATCGGGACGAACCGGACCTGCTTCGCCGCCCACGACGTCGAGCCGACTCGCATGAGCGTCGTCGCGGCGTCGGGATCGGATCGAGAACTCCGAGACCGACGCGATGGAGGCGAGAGCCTCGCCACGGAAGCCGAGGGTGGAGATCCGCTCGAGATCGTCGAGTTCGGAGATCTTGCTCGTCGCGTGCGGCGTGACCGCGAGCGCCAGTTCCTCCGCCGCGATCCCGCCGCCATCGTCGGACACCTCGATCCGGTCGATCCCCCCGCCGTCGATCGACACCGAGATCCTCGAACTGCCCGCGTCGAGGGCGTTCTCGAGCAGCTCCTTGACGACGCTTGCGGGCCGCTCGACGACCTCGCCGGCGGCGATCTGATTGACGAGCAGCGTGGGCAGGCGGCGAATCGGCACGGCGGCATGCTACGGGGAGCGGCACGCTCGAGTCCGCCCATCGATCGCCGCCGTCGGACTTCGTGGTCGGCCCACGCGGCCAAGCAGCGACGCCGTGACCGCCCGACGACCCCGGTAGGCGTGACCGAGTCCGATCGGACCGCGGGCCCCTCTGGAGCAGTGGCGGTCGAGCAGCGGTCGCTCGAAGGGGTGGCTGCGACATCGAGCGGCCAGACGGGGTCTCGATCGGGACGCGCGTCTCGTGGTCGCGTGCCTTGATCGTGCGGAGCGTCTCACGGTCTCCCGGAGCGATCGAACGCCCGGTGGCCCACGCGCAATCTTGACCGACCGGCGCGGGGATTCATCGGAGCCGGCCGGCGCAAACGTCCGAAGAGAGGTCCATCAGCAGTGGACCGCGACGCACGGATGCTTCGCTCAACACCGGACAACCTCGCGCCCCCCGTTGGCCGACTCGAGACCGCGGTCGTCGGCGATGTCCACGGTTGCGGCGAGGCGCTCGCTCGACTGCTCGATCGGCTCGACTCGGTCGCTCCGCAGGCTCGCGTGATTCTCGTCGGCGACCTCCTCACCAAGGGACCCGAACCCGAGCGGGTGGTCGAACTCCTCCGGAGCCGAGCGGCCGCGGGCCGACCGACCGCGGCGGTCTGCGGAAACCACGACCGCCGCATGCTTGCCGCGCTCGTCGGGGTCGAACGAGGCTTGCCGATCTACGAGTTGCCGGCCTCCGAGCGACGCTGCTTCGAGGCGCTGGACCGTGCCGGTGGCACTGGCCGCCCAGTTGCTCGTGCCGGCCGGCCGGGCGCTGGAGCTCGATGGTCAGACCTGGTTCACCAGCCCGCCCTGGAAGGTCGATTTCCGCAATTACTACTGGTA
>JBMSXH010000170.1:0-5877 GCA_049425445.1 Phycisphaerales bacterium
GGAGCAGGCGCCGACCAACGCGAAGCGCCTGCTCGAGGCTGGCGCGACGATCGCGCTGACCACCGACCGTCTCGACCGCGTCTCGGAGTTTCCCGCGAAGGTGCGTGCCGCGATGGAGGCGGGACTCTCCTTCGACGAGATGCTTGCGGCTCTCACCACGACGCCTGCGGCGCTTCTCGGCATCGAGCGGATTGCAGGCACCATCGAGCCGGGAAAGCAGGCCGACTTCGTGCTCGTCGAGGGCGAGCTGTTCGGCGAGGAGTCGAAGGTCCGCGAGGTGTGGGTCGGCGGCGTGCGTCATCCGGTCGCGTCGAAGCCGATCTTCGCGCTCGCCGGCGAGGCGACGGTCACGCTCGCCGACGGTTCGACGCGTCGCATGAAGATCGATCCCGAGTCTGCGAAGGTCGAGGTCTGGCCAGCGAGCGCCGAGGTCGAGCCACCGGCAACGGACGCGGCCGAGGATCCCGATTCGCCGCCGGCCGAGAAGGCCGAGCCGGCGACTGCATCGCCGGCACCGCCGCGTGCCATTCGCGCGTCCGGCGTCCGGATTCTCGGCGACACGCTGGTGATGCGACTCGACGGCGAGGCGTTTGGCTTGAAGGGACCGCAGCGGATCTCCGCGGTGCTCGTCGGGGAAGAGTTGCGCGGTGTCGCCGAAGGCGAGGACGGCACGATCGTTCGATTCACCGCGACCGCGACGGCGGATGCCGCGGCTTCCGAGCCCGCCGAGGTTGCCGCGGGCGACGACGCGACGAATGGCGACGAGACCGCTGCTTCCGAGCAGGGCGTTCGCGTGGCGAGCGCCACGCAGCCGGGCGATCCGGGTCAGGATCCGGCGGCGGGATCGGAGTCGACCGAGGAAGCGGGTGCCGCGGGCACGCGGTCTCGCCGGGCGTCGGCCCGCCGCAGCGAGGCTCCCGACTGGACCCGTCCGCTGCCGGTGCCGCTGGGCGCCTTCGGGGTGTCCGAAGCCCGCTTGCCCGAGCGGGTCCTGTTCCGCAACGCGACGATCTGGACCTGCGGTCCGGAAGGCGTGGTCGAAGCGGGCGACCTTCTCATCGAGGATGGACAGGTCGCCTACGCAGGCCCGCGCAAGGAGTGGTCCTTCGAGGTCGGAGTCGAGCCGCGAATCGAGGATCTCTCCGGACGCCATGTGACGCCGGGACTCATCGACTGCCATAGTCACACGGGTCTCTTCGGAGGTGTCAACGAGTCGACTCGCAACTCGACCTCCGAGGTTCGGATGGCCGACGCGATCGATCCCGACGACATCGACTGGTACCGGCAGCTCGCGGGCGGGCTCACGATCGCGAATCAGCTGCACGGCTCCGCGAATCCGATCGGCGGACAGAACAGCGTCGTCAAGATCCGATGGGGCGACCCGCGGGAGGCGATGCGTTTCGAGGAGGCGCCGCCGGGAATCAAGTTCGCCCTCGGCGAGAACGTGGTGCGGCCGCGCGGTCGCTATCCGCAGACCCGCATGGGCGTCGAGGCGTTCCTCGACGACAACTTCGAGGCGGCCCGGCGATATCGGCAGGAGGCGTTGCGCTTCTGGGCGCTCCCCGAGGACGAGCAGGCCCGCACCATGCCGCCGCGGCCGGACCTTCAGCTCGAGGCCCTCGCGGAGATCCTCGAGGGCGAGCGTCTCGTCCACTGCCACAGCTACCGGCAGGACGAGATCCTCATGCTGCTGCGTCTCGCCGAGCGTCAGGGCTTCACGGTGGGCACCCTGCAACACGTGCTCGAGGGCTTCAAGGTCGCCGACGCGATCGCCGACCACGGCGCCGGCGCGAGCAGCTTCAGCGACTGGTGGGCCTACAAGATGGAGGTGATGGATGCGCTTCCCGAGAACGGCGCGATCATGGATCAGGTCGGGGTCCTCGTCTCCTTCAACAGCGACTCCGACGAGCACGCTCGGCGCATGAACACCGAGGCCGCGAAGGCGGTTCGCTACGGCGGCATCGCGCCCGAGCGGGCACTGCTCTTCGTCACGCTCAATCCGGCCAAGCAGCTCGGCATCGACGATCGCGTCGGCTCGCTCGAGGCGGGCAAGGATGCGGACTTCGCCGTCTGGTCGGCGCCGCCGCTGAGCGGCCTGGCCCGCTGCGAGCAGACCTGGATCGATGGCGTGAAGCGCTACAGCCTCGACGACGATGCGACGCTCGCGGCAGCGGCCGAAGCCGAACGACGTCGACTGCTGGCTCGCCTGCTCGACGCGGGTGGCGGCGGACGATCGAGCGGATCCGGCGGACGTCCGGCCGCAGCGGAGACTTCGATCGTCTCCGCTCCTCGAGCCCGAGGCCTGCTTTCGGCGATGCGGTTCGCCCAGGAGGAGGCGATGCTCGAACTGGTTCGGCGCGGCCGTGATCCGATGGAGGCGATGCCTGGCGGATGCGGCATGGAGTGGTCCAACGGATCGCAGGAGGGTGGACGATGAGCGGTCACCAGGTGCGTCTTGCCGCAGGACTTTCCGTCTGCTTCGTCGCGTCTTCCATCCATGGCCAGTCTCCGAACGTGCCTGCGGCGGAGCCGACCGGCCCGATCGCGATCGTCGGCGCGACCATCCATACCGCGTCGGCGGACCCCGACCTTCCGCCGGTGATTGCGCGCGGGTGGATCCTGGTGCGCGACGGGGTCATCGTCGATCTCGGTGGATCCGAGCAACCGATGCCGGCGCTCGATCCAGCCGACTGGACGATCGTCGACGCCTCGGGCATGCACGTGTGTCCTGGCTTCCACGCGATGGACACGCAACTGGGGCTTGTCGAGTCGATGGCGGTGCGGGCGACCGACGACCGACGCGAGACCGGAGACGTCACGCCGGAGATCGTTCCGGCGGTGGCGATCAATCCCGACACGGATCTCATTCCCGTCGCGCGGGCCGGCGGCATTCTGCTCGCGTCGGTCGTTCCCGAGGGAGGACTCGTCCCGGGCTGGTGCTCGACGATCCGTCTCGACGGATGGACGCCCGAGGAACTCGCCGTCGAGTCGAAGGCCGGGCTGCTCATCGCGTGGCCGATGATGGATCCGGTTCGCGCGGCGTGGGTTCGTCGAGGCGAGGACTCGCAGCGCAATCGGACCCGCGAGCAGCTCGAGTCGCTCGAGAAGCTCTTCGACGATGCCGCCGCGTGGCGTGCCGCCCGCGAGGCGGATGCCGACATGGCCCTGGATCGACGGCTTGCCGCCGTGGCCGAGACGCTCGATGGTGCGAAGCCGATCTTCGTCACCTGCGGCTCGACTTCGCAGGTCGAGGCGGCGATCGCCTTCGCCGCGAGACGCGGCCTGAGGTTGGTGATCGTCGGAGGCCCCGGCACGCTCGAGGTCGCCGACCTGCTCGCGGAGCGCGACATTCCCGTCATCGTGGACGGGGTGCATCGCCTGCCTCGCCACCGTCACGATCGTCCCTTCGAACCATTCGAACTCGCGGGGAAGCTGCACACAAAGGGGGTGCGCGTCGCGATCGCCACCGCGGAGGAGCCGGCCCACGAGCGGAACCTCCCGCATCAGGCCGCGACCGCTGCGGCGCACGGGCTTCCGACCGAGACCGCGCTCGCCGCGATCACCCGTGTTCCCGCCGAGATCGTCGGCATCGCCGATCGCTACGGATCGCTCGGGCCGGGCCGCTCCGCGACGCTGCTCGTGCTCGATGGTCCGCCGCTCGAGATCACCTCGGCGCCGGTCGCCGCGTACATCGACGGAAGACCGATCGATCTCTCGAGCCGTCAGAGCCGGCAGCGCGAGAAGTATCTCGAGAAGTACCGCCGGCAGGGTCGGCTCGACAACGCCGCTGTCCCGGATCCGTGAGCGGTCGCTTCCTCGGTTGAGATCGGAGCGGGCGTTGCCGCGACGGGTCGGCGCTTGGCTCGGTCGGCGAAGGTGATTCCAGTCCGCGCCCGTGGTGCTCGATGGGAGGTCCCGCGGAGGCTCGACCGCCGTGGGTGGTGGCCCGCGCGATCAGCCTGCGTCCACGTTCGCTTCGACCGACGAGGGCGTGGCGGCTCGCCCGCCGACGCACGGCCGCCAGGTCATCGGCATCAGGCCGCTACCAGGGCACCCTGACCTCGCCCGAGATCCGGTCCTGCGGCGAGACTTCGAGCACGGCCCCGATCGAGACGTTCGATCCCGGCGTTGGAGGCGACGTCCACGGTCGATCGAGGCGAAGGCGATAGGTCTGCGTCACCGGATCGAACAGGCCGCGATTGGTAGCCGGATCGAAGAGGTCGAACTCGAACGCGGCATCCGTCGGCTCGGCCGCGCTGCAGCGAACCGCGATCGCGAGGCGTCCGATCGCCTTGACCGGATCGCCGTCCTGATCGCGGAACTCCACCATCACCAGCAGCGATCGATCGGCGCCACTGCTGTCGGCTCTCGTCAGGGGATGGATGGAGACGCTGGCCGGGCGAAACGGCCAATCGATCGACCCCGCACCGAGCGGTGAGGGATCCTGTTGCGGCGGACATCCCGCGAGGGCAGGCAACACCGCCAGCGGAAGCAGCAGCCTCAATCGTCGCATCGGTCTCGGTCCTGCCTCGCGGCTCTCCGCACATCGGCCCCGGCGGCACACCCTCTTCGCGGCTGAATCAGGCCCCGCCGTCCGCCGCGATCGCCTCGATCACGCTGTACTGATCGAGGTTCAGGATGACCAGTTCGCCGTCGTCGAGCCGGATCTCGAGACGATCGAGCCACAACTTGTCGTCGCGGCCATGGGCGTACCAGGAACCGGTCTTGGCCTGCCGGTAGCGAACCACCACACCTTCGGCGGAGGTCGTCCAGACCTGGTCGCCCTGCGGCAACTGCTGCGTCACGCGGACGCGGGTGCCGGGAGAGATCAACACCGTCTCAAGAGCCATGGCGCGAGTATATCGAACGCGCTTTCGATCGAGACGACGCCGGATCGACCATCGCCGAGGCGCGTCGATCGGCGGCTCGGCCCGCCGGGCCAAGTCGAGGGTCGGTTCCCGACGTTCAGAGGCATGGCCCCCAGGCCAGCAGCATCAGACCGACGTCGGCACCATTGACCACGCCGTCGCCGTTGATGTCGCTGCGGGCCGCGTCGCTTCCCCAGTCGAGCAGAAGAAGCCCAAGGTCGCCGCCGTTGACGAACCCGTTGCCATCGACGTCTCCATCGCAGCCCGCCTCGACGTAGTCGAAGGAGGCCTCCGCGGTGTCCTGCTGGGTCGCCCCACCCGGATAACTCGCGAAGCTGACCGAGCCGGAGAACTCCAGGGTCTCTCCGCCCGCGGTGGGAATGGTGACGAATCGGGCCACCCAGGTCCGCCCCGTGTTCGGATCGGTGAGTCCCTGAAGATTCGGGGGCGAGCCGTTGTACCAGCCGGCGCCGACGGCCGGCACCTCGACGGTCGATCCGCCGAAGTCGGGGTCGAGCGTCGTGGTGTTCTGCGCGTCGGGCTGTCCGCCGATCACGACGAAGGTGTCGATTGACGATGTCGAGGGGTCGCAGAGCGAGGGAATCCACGAGCCTCCCGCGAAGTCGTTGTGAACGAACGAGGTGCCGCCGGCGTTGGCGATCGCGGCGCCGTAGACGTTGACGAGTTCGACGGACGAGGTGTCGAAGGATGCGAACACATCGATCACCGCGTAGGTGGTTCCGTTGAACACCACCTCGCTCGACTCGCCGACCCACCCGAGGAAGGCGCTGGCACCCGGGCAGGTCTCGTCGACCGCGCCGTCGCAGTCGTTGTCGAGCCCATCGCCGCAGATCTCATCCGCGCCAGGATGGATCGTCGGATCCGAGTCGTTGCAGTCGGTGTTGCTCTCGACATGGCCCGCCGGCGCCGTGCACTCGAGGGTGCCGGAAGATGCAGCGTCGCCGAATCCGTCCGAGTCCGCGTCGGGATACCAGAGGCGTTGCGTGGA
>JBMSXH010000171.1:0-5869 GCA_049425445.1 Phycisphaerales bacterium
CGCTCGATCCACTCGATCACCCGCTGCTCGCGTCCGGCCGCGGTCGGGATCGCGGTCACCTCCTTGAGCCAGGCCAGTTCGCTTCGCCGCCGCGAGGCGTTGGACGCGGTCGCTTGGGGGTTGCTTCGACGGGCCTTGGCGGAAGGAGATGGCATGGTGCGAGATTCCTGAGGGAGAGGAGACGCTACCGCGCGAAGGCGGCGCGCGGCGCAACCGGACGCCCTCTCGCCCCAGGCCGCACGGCGAGGCTGCTCCAAGCACCGCCGCCGATCATGGCGATGGATTCCGAGTCCGAACGATCCGTGCTCGACGCGTTGAAGGTCCGGTTTCAGACGTCGCTCCTCATGAACTCCATGAGGGCCGGCGTCCTTGGGCCAACCGTGGTCCGCGCCGCTCGTCACCTACCATCCGATCGCCGGAACCTGGTGCTCGCGGATGGCGGATGCAACCACTCGCCGAATCCGATCGAACGCCGCGACCCGACACCAACGACCCGTTCTCGCTCAGGAGACCCGATCCATGTCGCGAACCACCCTCTTCGTCGCCTCGGCCCTCTTCGCGGCGGCAGGTCTCGTCGCCGCCGCGCCGCAAGCCCAGCCCGCCTCCGGCCCCTACACGCTTCCGGCCCTTCCCTACAAGGCGAGCGCGCTCAATCCGAACATCGATCCTGCGACGATGGAGATCCATCACGGCAAGCATCACGCGGGATACGTCAACAACCTCAACAAGGCCGTCGCCGGACTCGAGGTGCCCGTCGACGTCGACGTGCTCATCGCAAACCTCGACGCGCTGCCCGAAAGCGTGCGACCGGCGGTCCGAAACAACGGCGGCGGACATGCGAACCACTCGCTCTTCTGGACGATCCTGGCCGAGCCGGGCAAGGGTGGTGCCCCGTCCGACGAGCTTGCGGCTGCGATCGACACCACGTTCGGCGGCATGGACGGCCTGAAGTCGGCGCTCTCCAAGGCCGGGGCGACCCGATTCGGCTCGGGGTGGGCGTGGCTCGTCGTCGATGGCGATGGCGACCTCGTCGTGACGAGCACCCCGAACCAGGACAGCCCGCTGATGGGCGAGGCGTATGTCGACGTCGCGGGCACGCCGATCCTCGGGATCGACGTGTGGGAGCACGCGTACTACCTCAAGTACCAGAACCGCCGGGGCGACTACCTCGCCGCCGTGTGGGAGATCATGAACTGGCCGGAGATCTCGCGGCGCTACGCGGCGGCGAAGAAGGCCGGCTGACGAGCGCGTCGTCGAGCAACGAAGTGCGGCGGGTCGATCGAGTCCTCTGGACGGTCGCCCGCCGCTCTTGTTTTCGATCTTGACCGCAATCGCGGGAACAGGTCACCCCTGCCACGGCAGGCGATCGAGATCGACGTTGCCGCCGCAGAGCACCACCGCGGTCGAACCGAACTCGCGACGAGCCTTGAACGACGGTTCGAGCACCGCCGCGACGCCCACCGCGGCGCTCGGCTCGATCACCACCTTCATGCGCTCCCAGACGAGCCGCATCGCCGCGACGATCGCGTCCTCTTCGACGAGCAGCACTTCGTCGACGAGATCTCGCACGATCGGGAACGTCAGTTCGCCGAGCGACGTGCGAAGCCCGTCGGCGATCGTGTCGATCCGCTCGACCGGCTCGATTCGGCCAGACCGCTTCGACCGGAACGCGTCGTCGGCCCGCGCCGGCTCCGCCGCGAAGACCTTGATCGACGGCTTGAGCGCCTTCGCGGCGATCGCGATGCCCGAGATCATGCCGCCGCCTCCGACCGGGGCGACGATCGCCTCGCACTCGGGATGCTGCTCGAGGATCTCGACCGCCATGGTGCCTTGGCCCGCGATCACGTCGGCATGATCGAACGGCGGAATGAGCGTGCCGCCGGTCTCATGAACGACCCGAGCCGCGGTGGTCTCGCGTGCCTCAAGGGTGTTCTCGCATTCGACGACCGTGGCGCCGTAGCCCTCGACCGCGCGACGCTTGATGGCCGGAGCCCCCTTGGGCATCACGATCCAGGCTGGAATGCCCCGCAACCGCGCCGCCAGCGCCAGCGCCTGGGCGTGGTTGCCCGAGGAGTGCGTCACCACGCCGCGTGCCGCGGCCTCGGCGTCGAGAAGCTGCACGGCGTTCATCGCCCCGCGGAACTTGAACGCGCCGACCTTCTGGAAGATCTCGGCCTTGAAGAGAAGCGGACGCTCCGCCATCGCGTCGAGGGTGGCGCTTCGCAGGATCGGCGTGCGATGCGCATGCCCTTCGATCCGCGCCGCCGCCCTACGGATCGACGCGATCGACACGGGATGATCCGAGGGGCCTGGCACTTCAGGACTTCGCCGGAGCGAGCCGCTTCACGGCCGACCCGAAGGCGAGCAGGCTGAAGCCGCCGAAGACGAGGTCGATCCCCACGAGCACGCCGATCGCCCAGGTCCAGGCGGTCTTCAGGTTCGCGAAGAGCAGCACCCCGATCAGCAGCGAGATCATGCCGCTGAAGGCGAGGAAGCCCGCCGCCTCGCGGTGCTGAAAGCTCATCGCGAGCTTCGAGATCCCCTCGACGAGCATGAAGGCCGTAAGCACCATGGTGAGGCTCACGAGCCCGCCGATCGGGTTCCACAGGAGGTACATGCCGCCGACGAGCACGAGGATCCCGAAGAGCAGTTGCAGCAAGAACTCGCCGAAGCTCCGTCCGTTCCAGGCGGTGAAGACCCGCATGAGCCCCACGAAGACGAGCACCCAGCCGAGGACCGACTCCGCGAACAGCTCGAACAGAAGCGGCTGCACCAGCGCGACGATCCCGGCGAGGATCATCACGATCGCCAGAACCTTGATGGCGGTGGTGTGCCGGGCAAGCTGAGCCATCGCCGCGGCGGGGCTGATCGGCGTGATCGAGTCGGTCATGGTCGGATCCTCGGGAGGGTTGGCATCGGATTCGAAGGAACGAGTCCGTCGAACACGGATGCTACTTGGCATGGCGAGGCGGGACGGGCCAACGATGCGGGGCTTCGGGCCTCGCCCGGTTCGAGGCTCCGCAGGCCGGGATGCCGAAGCACCCGAAGGCGGAAGTCGTCCGCCGTCACCTACCCTTCGCGGTCATGGCCATGTCCTGCATCCTCTCGTGTCCGCGCCGCGTCGCGGTCCTGATCCGCGTCATGGCGATCATGGCCGGCGCCAGCGCCGCGATCGCCCAGGCTCCGCCACCCAGCGGCACGCTTCAACCGGATCCCGCACTCGTCCGTGCGCTCGAGGCCCCGCATCTCACCGACGACGAACGCCAGGACCTTCGAATTCGCCATGGCCTCTGGTTCGAGACCGATCTCGACACGCCGTTGCGGCGAGCCACGGTCGCGCTCGACGATTGCCGCCTGAACGATCCCGCGCTCGACGATCCGACCCTGCCGGTCGAACTTCGGGCCGAGGTCTGCCTTCGTCGAGGGGAGTTCGAGGCGGCGCTTGCGCTTCTGCCTCGTGCCGACAGCGCGCGGGCGTTGCGAGTACGCCTCACCTGCCTCGATCGTCTCGGTCGACTCGACGAGATCGAGCAGGCGCGGCTTGCGCTTCCGCGGGGCGCAGACCCCCTCGACTCCGCCGAGGCGATTCCCGACCTCGTGCAGTCGATGGTCGTCCGGAGCCGCGTCTCCGAAGGGGAACCCGGTCAGCACGAGGCCATGATGGCGCTCCTCGCCCGCGCTCGCGGCGAACTCGACCGGCTCGATTGGCGAAGCCGGCTCGCCGAAGCGGAGCTGCTGCTCGACAAGGACAATCCGGCCGAGGCGGCGGCGGCGCTCGAAGAGACGCTTCGGCTGCATCCGAGGCTCGCCGAGGCCTGGATGCTCTACGGACGCACCGCGATCGATCGCTTCGACTTCGCCGGCGCCGAGAACGCCGCCAAGGCGCTCCGATCGCTCGATCCGGATCATCCGCTTGCGAACCTGATCGACGCCCGGGCCGCGCTTGTTCGCAACGACCCCGATGCCGCCGAGACCCTGGTCGACTCGACACTGGCCGCGCTGCCGAACCTCCCCGAGGCGCTCTCGCTGCAGATCGCGATCGACGCGGCCCGCTACGACTTCGAGTCGATGCGGGAAGGCCTGGCCGAACTCGACGCGCGCTGGCCGGGCCATCCCGAGCCATGGCTCGAGGCGGGCCGGCAGCTCTCGATCGATCGCCAGTATCCCGAGGCCGCGGAGATCCTCGGCGAAGCGGCGCGGCGACGGCCGCTCTGGCCGACCCCTCGGATCGACCTCGCGCTGCTCGAGGTGCAGTCGGGCCGCGATGCGATCGCCCTCGCGGAGTTCCGCGAGATCGCCAAGCGCGATCCCTACAACCGCCGAGCGGCGAATGGACTCGCGCTCCTCGAGTCGATCGCCGCCTACAAGCGGATCCGCAGCGAGCACTTCGAGATCCGCTACGCCGACGGCGTCGACGAGGTCGTCGCGGTGCTGATGCCGGAAGTGCTCGACCGCATGCACGAGGAGGTCTCGGGCCGGTTCGGTCACGTGCCGCCGAATCCGACGGTGATCGAGGTGCATCCCGACCACCGCGCGTTCGCGGTGCGCATCACCGGCATGCCGTGGGTGCACACCGTCGCCGCGTGCACCGGTCCGGTCATCGCGATGGAGGTGCCGCGCCGCGGCCCGCCGAAGAAGCACCTCGGCCCGTTCGACTGGCTCGAGGTGCTGCGTCACGAGTACGCCCACACCGTCACCCTCAGCCAGACCCGGAACCGAGTGCCGCACTGGCTCACCGAAGCGGCGGCGACGAGCGTCGAGACGCTGCCGCGCGACTACCAGACCTGCCTGCTGCTCTCCCGTTCGCTGCTTGCGGATGAACTGCTCTCCTTCGACGAGATCGACTGGGCGTTCGTGCGGCCGAAGAAGCCGACCGACCGGGCCCTTGCCTATGCGCAGGGACGCTGGATGCTCGAGTTCATGGAGGAGGCGCACGGGCCCGACGCGCTCGTCGCCTTGATGGATCGCTTCCGCGAGGGCGAGTCGAGCCGACTCGCCTTCGCCGCCGTGCTCGGCGTGCCGCCGGAGGCGTTCGAGTCGCGCTTCCTCGAGTGGGCTCGAGACGAAGTCGCCGCCTGGGGTCTCGCGCCCGAGCCGAGCATGAGCGACCTGATCGCGACGCTTCCCGAGCGCGAGGACGAGCAGCCCAAGGGCAGTGCCGTCGACGATGCGACGCTTGCCGCATGGATTCTCGAGCACCCCGACCATCCCGATCTCCTCGAACTCGCGCTTCGGCGCGGGATCGGCGAGGGCGAAGTCGTGCCGGACGATCTGATGCCGCTCCTCGAGCGGTACGCCGTCGCGCGTCCGGTCGATCCCTATCCGCATCGCGTGCTCGCGCGAGCCTACATCGCACGCGGCGACGCCCTTGCGGCGATTCCGCACCTAGCGGCGCTCGATGGAACCCAGCGCGACGACAACGCCTACGCGGCGGAACTCGCCCGGCTGCATCGGCAGGCCGGCGACACCTCGGCGGCGCTCGAGTCGGTCATGAAGGCGGTGCGGATCGATCCGTACGACGCGTCGCTTCGCGAGCTCGCGGCGGCGATCGCGATCGAGGCGAGCGACCTCGCGCTCTGCCGGCTGCACCTCGAGGCACTCGTGCTGCTCGAGCCCGATCGGCCGCAGCATCGCAAGCGGCTCGAGGCCTTTGAGCGAAGGTTCGGCGAGGGGTGAGGCGCGTCACGCGCTCATCGCTCGCTGCGCTCGGCGGAGCGCTGGAATGGACCGCGTGGACGGGATGGACCTGATGGACCACGCGCCCTGCAGGAACCCGTGAAGCGTGATGGGCGAGGAGCGTTCGATCGCGCGAATGACGCAACTCCTCCCCTGAATCGCCCCGCGATTCAGGGGAGGTGGCTCGCGAGCG
>JBMSXH010000172.1:0-5844 GCA_049425445.1 Phycisphaerales bacterium
TCTCGACCGCGAGCAGCAACTCGGACCCGTCCGGCTCCTCGACCACGATCCGCATCTCGTCGTCGAACGATGACCCGACCCACTCGGGCCACTCCTCGCTGATGAAGTCGTAGTCGAAGCTGATCGCGAACTCCGAGACGCCCGGCTGCACCATGAACTCGGCCCGCAGACTCGCGGCCTGCTGTGCCGCCGCCGGACCGGTGCTCAGGTACGCCATGCGGGTGCCATCGGTCGGCACGAGCGGACCGAGGCTCTCGATGAACGAGACGGTGCCCTGCGTGGTCCACGTGCCGATCGCCGGCAGTTCGAAGCTGCCGTTGAAGGTCGATTCGAAGACGTCGACCTGTCCGGAGCCGACGAGCGACTCGCTGCCCACGATCGCCTCGCAGCCGCCGAGCAGGCGTTCGCGAACCGTTTCCGCATCGAGCGACGGATCGGTCGACCAGACCAGCGCCGCGGAACCCGCCACGATCGCCGCGGCCGGGCTGGTTCCGATCGCCGTGCCGTACCCCCCGCCCACTTCGAGCGTCGGGACCGAGTCGCCGGGCGCCGCGAGCGACACCCACGGGCCCACGTTCGTGCCCTCGAGCGGATCACCGTCGCGGTCGAGGGCTCCGACGCACATCACGCCGGGGAGGGAGCATGGATAGGTCTGGACCGATCCCTCCTGCTTGCTCTGATTGCCCGCTGCCGCGACGACGAGGCAGCCGCGTTCCTGCGCAAACGCGACCGCGTTGGCGAGCACGGCGCTCGACTCGCGAAGCCCGCCCGACACGCTGATCACCCGCGCGCCGTTGGAAGCCGCGAACACGATGCCCGACGCGAGCGAGACGTCGCTGCCACCCGCACCGAAGGCACGCACCGCGATCACCGGACTCTGCCACGACACGCCTGCGATGCCGACGGCGTTGTTGCCGATCGCCGCGGCGATGCCCGCCATCCGAGTGCCGTGGCCGATCGGATCGGAGGGATCGCTGTCGCCGTCGAGCACGTCGGAGCCGGGAAGGATCACGACCTTTCCGGCGAGATCCGGATGGCTGCTGTCCACGCCGGTGTCGACGATCGCGATGGCGACCGACCCGGTGGCAACGGTCCAGGCTTCGGTCGCGCGGATCGCGAGCAGACTGGTCTGGCTCTCCCAGAGCGGATCGTTGGGGACGAACTCCGCCGCGAGCGACGGGAAGACCGGCTCGACGATGTCGACGTCGACCACGGTCTTCATCTGCGCGATCACCCAGTAGACCGCCTCGCCCGTCTGGTCGCCGGGGATGCCGACCTGGTAGGCGTTGGAGGCGGGAATGCTGCCGATGACGGTGCCGCCGATCGAATCGACGACCTCCGCCACTCGGGCATCGGTGGTGCCCTCGACGAAGATCATCAGGACCTGGTTGCCGTAGATCTCCGTTCCATCCGACAGCGTGACCACCGCCTCTGGATCGCCTGCCACGGTGCCAACGGGAAAGATGCTCATCTCGATCGAAAGCGAACCGCTCTCGAGCCCCTCGCCGCACGCGATCGAACCCTCGCAGGCCTTGTAGAACCGCCGCTCCTCGCCGGGCTCGGGGGACACCACGATCGTGGAGGTGTAGACGCCGTCGCCTGCCACCACGTCCGGTGCCACGCCATCGTCGAGCATGGTGGCGACCTCGCCGACCACGCCGCCCTTGGCATCGGTCTCAAGCAGGCGGAACGACGCCGGGGGGGCCGTGGTGCCGGAGACGCCGACCGTCACCACGACCTCGGTCGAGCTCTTGGGATTGACTGCACCAGGTGCCGCCGAGAGCGGGGAGAGCACCGGAACGCCCGTGACCGGGACGACGCGCACGGGCACGGTCGCGATGACCGGATCCCCCACCGTCGGTGTCGCCGTCACCTCGATCGAGAACTCGCCGAGCGACGCGCTGGACAAGAGCGTGTTGAAGACCGCCGTGCCATCCGCGTCGAAGGTGAACCCCTCCGACGGAAGATCGGTCGTGATCGACAGCGCCTTCGAGGACGGCGAGAGGGTGAACCCGACATCGACCGGATCGTCGCCCACCCCGACGATGCCGACGATCGTCGCGAAACCGACGCTGCCGCCCTCGAGGATGACCGCCTCGGAGGTGCCAAGGGTGAGCGAAAGGACCGGCAACGACGGCGGGCAGGCGCCCCAGGCGATCAGCATGATGCCGACGTCGCCGCCGGCGACCATGCCGCTGCCGTCGAGGTCTCCGACGCCCGCGTTGCCCCAGTTGAGGAGCAGGATGCCCAAGTCGCTCCCATCGACGAGCCCGTTGGAATCGAGATCCGCCGGGCAGTCGGCGCGGAGTGAGGACGACATCCCGAGAGCCACCGCGAGCGCACCACACCATCCACTCGTCGCCCAGCGGCGAAGATGGCCTGTGGTGTTTCGTGCTCGTCCGTAGACCTTCATGACGCGCCCTGTCGGCGGATGGCCCACACTCCTTCGGCGACTCGCTCGGCTGTTCTCGGAACGCTCCGGGATCGACCAATCGAGCCCCCTCCTTGTTCGGAGAAGGCTAGACACCTCGCGAAGTCCTCAGGAGTATGACCTCAATACCGGGCCGCGAACCTCAGGCGAATTCCCGAATGCGGCCGCAGACGAATCTCGGACCACCCCAGATCTCCAGCACCTGACCCTCACGGGATTCCGTCGCTCGCGAAACGCCGCCGGATCGCCTTTTCGATCTCGACGGCGGCAAGAATCGCCACGCCCGAGGCCCCCGCGAGGCCCCACCCGACCGGGTCGAGGCTGGCGGTACCGAAGATCGCCTGCATCGGCGGCAGCGAGACGAAGGCGATCTGGGCCGCCAGCATCGTCGCCACGCCAGCCCAGAGCCACGCGTTGGCGAACAGCGGGACGGTCCAGAACGGCGAGATCCCACCCCGCGAGGCGAACAGGTAGAACGTCTCGCCCACCACGTGCGCCGTCGCGGCAGCCGCACGCCCCGACGCCTCGCCCCGTCCTCTGGCCAGTTCGAGGTGGAAGAGACCGGTGGCCGCGATCCAGAGCAGGATCGACACCAGCCCGATCCGCATCAGCAACTCGAAGTCGAGGAGCGGCCGCTTCGGATCCCGTGGTGGCCGTCGCATCGCCCCAGGCTCGTGCGGCTCGAAGGCCAGCGGCACGCCGAGCAGCACGCTCGTGGTCATGTTGACCCAGAGCGCCTGGACCGGAAGCAGCGGCAGCGGCCCGCCCGAGAGGATCGACGCGAGGATCACGAAGCCTTCCCCGCCGTTCGTGGGCAGCGTCCACACGATGAACATCCGCAAGGTGCCGAAGACGCCGCGGCCTTCCTCGACGGCGTGCGCGATCGTGGCGAAGCGATCGTCGGCGAGCACAAGGTCGGCGGCGTCCTTCGCCGCCTCCGTGCCGGATCGCCCCATCGCGATGCCGATGTCGGCCTGCCGCAGCGCCGGCGCGTCGTTCACCCCGTCTCCGGTCATCGCGACGATCTCGCCGCGGGACTGGAGCGCCCGGACGATCCGCAACTTCTGTTCGGGGGAGACCCGCGCCAGCACGTCGACGCCGGCGAGACGCTCGGCCAGTTGCTCGTCGTCGAGGCGATCGAGTTCGGATCCCGTCAGACTCCGAAGCGCTCGAGGCTCACTCGACTCGAAGTCGTGATCAGCATCGACTCCGATGCCCACCGCTGCGGCCACCTGCGCCGCGGTGGCCGCATGATCGCCGGTCACCATCTTCACGCGGATCCCCGCCCCGCGGCATGCCTCGACCGCCGCGCTCGCCTCCGAACGTGGCGGGTCGATCATGCCGACCATTCCCAGCAACGTGAGATCGTTGTCGATCGCGGCGATTCCAAAGCGGGACGCGTCGCAGGCCTCGTCTCCGTCCTGCATTCGACGTTCCGCGATCGCGAGAACCCGCAAGCCCTCGGAGGCCAGCCGATGGGCCTCGCGGTGCGCGGCCTCGAGATCGAGCGGCCGATCCCCCGTGCCGGGCGTGGACATGAGCCGACAGCGCGGAAGCAACGACTCCGGGGCACCCTTGACCACGATCGTCCGCCCGGCACATTCCGAGTCGGCATGCAGCGTCGCCATCAGGCGATGCTCGCTTTCGAACTCGATCGTCGCGAGTCGTGGAAACCTCGCCGACAGCGCCTTCTCGTCGAGGCCGAGTTTTCGGGCCGCGACGATCAGCGCGGCCTCGGTCGGGTCGCCGTCGATCGACCAGGTTGCGCCACGATCGACAAGCCGCGCGTCGTTGCAGAGAACCCCCGCCTCGAGCATCCGATGCAACGGTGTGGTCGGGCTCGTGGATGCCGCGGCACCGCCGCCGGATCCGCCGACCGCTCCGCGCGGCTCGTAGCCGATGCCCTGCACCTCGAACCGCTCGCCTCCCGCCACGATCGCCACCACCGTCATCTCGTTGCGGGTGAGCGTGCCGGTCTTGTCGGTGCAGATCACCGTGGTCGAGCCGAGAGTCTCGACCGAGGGAAGCCGTCGGACGATCGCCCGATGCCGCGCCATCCTCGCCACGCCGATCGCCAGGATGATGGTGAGTCCCGCGGGGAGTCCCTCCGGGATCGCGGCGACCGTCAGCGCCACCGCCGCCATGAACATCTCGTCTGCCGGACGCCCCTGCAGCCATCCGACCACGAACGCCAGCCCCGCGACGGCGAGGATGACCCAGACCAGCAGTTGGGCCAACGTGCGCATCTTTCGAACCAGCGGAGTCGAGAGTTCTCCGACTGCGGCGAGCATGCCGCCGATGCGGCCCACTTCCGTCGAGGCTCCCGTCGCGATCACCACGCCTTCCCCGCGCCCGCGTGAGACGATGGTTCCCGCGAAGGCAAGCGAGGCCCGCTCGGCCAGCGGAGCCTCGGCCGCGATCGCCTCCGTTCGCTTGATCGACGGCGACGACTCGCCGGTGAGCATGCTCTCGTCGATGGCAAGGCCGCGGGTCGACCTCACCCGCAGATCGGCGGGCACGCGATCGCCCGGCTCGAGGCGAACCGAATCGCCCGGCACGAGTTCCTCCGCAGGGATCCGACGCCAGCGCCCCTCACGCAGGACCGACGCCTCGATCGGGATCGCCGCCGACAACGACTCGATCGCGGCGAGCGCCTTCCCTTCCTGCACGAGCCCCACCACCGCGTTCACGCCGACCACCGCAAGGATCACCAGACCATCGACCGTCTCGCCGAGCAGGAACGCGCCCACCGCGGCGACCAGCAGCACCGCCACCAGCGGCGCCGACAACTGCTCGAGCATCCGCCGCCAGAAGGACGGAGGCGGACGCGTGGTGATCGCGTTGGGACCGAACCTCTCCAGCCTCGATGCCGCGACCCGCTCGTCGATACCTCGACTCGGTTCGATCTCGACGCCGAGGGCGTCGGCGATCTCCGAGCACTCGATCGCATGCCACGGAGTCCCGGACTGGGCCATGCCGCCACCGTAGTCGGGCTGGCGCTGCTGCCGCTACGCTCTCCGAGCATTCCGCCCTGCGGCGGATGCCGCACTTTCCGATCCTCCCACTGGAAGCCCGACCGTGCACGCACCCATCCATCAGCCCGCCTGCGATCGACGCGCCTTCATCCGAGGCTCCATGGCCGCCGGCGCCGGGCTCTCGCTGCTTGGCGCAACTTCGAGCGCGAATGCGTATCTGCAGGCGATCGGCGCCGGCGAGGTGACCACCGGAACCGGCGACCAGCGGTATCGCGTGCAGCACGACTGGCTGATGCCGCCGGAGGGACTGGCGTGGGGCGACACCCACGGCGTCTGCCAGGACCGCGCGGGAGACATCTACATCTCGCACACCGTCGGCGCGGGCGCGACCAACGGCGACGCGATCTACGTCTTCGGACCCGACGGTTCGTTCAAGCG
>JBMSXH010000173.1:0-5796 GCA_049425445.1 Phycisphaerales bacterium
CCCCCCCGGACTCCCTCCGTCACATCTTCGGAGTCCGCCGCCGGACCGATCGGTCCGGGCAACAGGTCAGCCGGTTCGGAGCCGGATTCGACGATCTCCTCCCCTCCGCGGAGGAGATGAAGTGTGCGGTCGCTTGCCGCCGTAGGTCAGCACAGGAACATCGCTATGAGAACCCCACGAAACAACGGACGAGGCTTCACCATCGTCGAGCTGCTGGTGGTCGTTTCGATCATCGGTCTGCTCATCGCGATTCTTCTCCCGGCAATCGCGAAGGCCCGCGACAACGCGCTCATCAACCAGAGCAAGGCCAACCTGCGAAACCTCGGTACCGCGAACGCCGCGTACTACGGCGACTTCCAGGATCGCCAGCCGACCTTCTGCCGTGACGACTGGGGTTCGCTGCCGCCCTGCGGCGACTCCGGCGGCTGCTCGCCGCAGAACGCCTGCCAGAACTATCAGGTCAGCTACGGCTGCACGAGCCAGATGATCCTCGGCTTCTCGGCGTCGGGCGGCATCTGGGGCTACTGGGTCAACGGACCCAACTGCGGCTTCAGCGTGTCGACCACCTGCGCGCAGAACGCCTGCGTGTACGTCCCGATGTGCTTCTCGGGTGGCGATGGGGGCTTCGGCTCGTTCCGCCTGCCCAACATCAAGTACTTCGCGAGCTACATGAACGGTCGTTACTACGATCCATCGTTCTTCGCGCCGAAGGACCGGATCACCATCGGCATCGCCGAGAAGTACTTCGGCCTGCCCGACGAGTTCACCTACGACGGCAGCAACATCGCCTTCTCCAGTTACTGCTGGAGCCCCGCGGCAATGTGGAACTCCGAAGTCATGGGTGGCGTCAAGGCCCCGCCGTGCCAGCCCTTCAAGGATCCGTCCGGCGGCTCGAGCGCCTCGTCCCGGAACCCCAACGCCTACGCGAGCCCGTCGTCGAGCCAGGCGAAGCACCCCTCGCTCAAGGTCCTGATGCACGAGCACAACTGGCTCCAGAACTCTCCGCCCCAGGCCGCGAATCCGAACTTCGCGGGCGGCGACACGCCGTGGACCTTCAACCAAGGCTACAACAGCAATCCGGTCTTCCTGTTCTTCGACCAGAGCATTCAGATGAAGGGCATGTGGACTGCGATGGACGCCGACAAGCGGGCGAGTCGTCCTTCGGAGCAGGGCTGCGGCCTTTGGTTGCGTGACACGCCGCTGGGTACCGCCGGCTACTACGGCGCGCAGGCCTACGACTTCCTCGTCGACAACAGCCACACCATCCTGACCCGCAACGGCATCCGCGGCCGCGACTTCCTCTCCGAGGCCGGCGGCGGCTGATCGACCGACCGGTCGGCTGACCGAACTCAGCAACCCTTCCACCGAGGCCCTTCGCGGGCCTCGGTGTGTTTTTGCTCCGCGGCACTCAT
The DNA here is from genome assembly GCA_049425445.1 of Phycisphaerales bacterium. Classification (GTDB taxonomy): domain Bacteria; phylum Planctomycetota; class Phycisphaerae; order Phycisphaerales; family SM1A02; genus VGXO01. The sequence continues at coordinate 1,413 of JBMSXH010000173.1, forward strand.
GTGGAGCGCTTTACGCGCAACGCTTGCGGGAGGCTCACTGAACCTGAGCGGGGTGAAGGCGGCGACGGGTCGATAGTTCTGCATCCGCACGGAGGCGCCGACGTGAGAGCCCGCTTCAGGACGGTCTGGATCAGCGACACGCACCTCGGCACCGCGGGCTGCCGGGCGGAGGACCTGTCCCGATTCCTCAAGCAGGTCGAGTGCGAGAGGCTCTATCTCGTCGGCGACATCATCGACATGTGGCGCCTCAAGGCCCGTTGGCATTGGCCGGCCGAGCACAACCGGGTGGTCCGGCGTCTCCTCAAGCTCGCCCAACGCGGCACCGAGATCACCTACATCCCGGGCAACCACGACGATGCGGCGCGGCAGTTCGCGGGGATGGAGTTCGGCGGGGTCCGAATCGAGCTGACCGCCCTGCACGAGACCGCCGATGGGCGTCGACTGCTCGTGACCCACGGCGACCAGTTCGACCTGGTGGTCCGGCACTCGCCGATGCTCTCGCGGATGGGTGCGGTGGGCTACAACGGACTGCTTCGGTTGAACCGGCTGTGGAACTCGGCCCGTTCGGCATTTGGGCTTCCTTACCACTCGCTCTCGCGGGCGATCAAGCTCAAGGTGAAGCAGGCCTGCACCTTCATCAGCCGATTCGAGGAGAGCCTTGCCGAGGAGGCGCGTCGGGCCGGATTCGATGGCGTGGTCTGCGGGCACATCCACAAGCCCGACACGAGATCGATCGAACGGGCCGGAGCGTCTCTGGAGCGAAGCGCGACCGAGAAGACGATCGAGTACTTCAACTGCGGGGACTGGGTCGAAAGCTGCTCGGCGCTGGTCGAGCATGAAGACGGGCGCATCGAGGTGATCGATGCGATCGCGTGGATGGACCGCCGCCTCGCGAGCGTGGCGGTGGAGCCCGACGACGTCGAGGCATGGCCGGACATCCCCATGCCGCTGCCGATTCCCGATCGGATCGGCGCGAGAGGCGTCGGGATTGGCTGACGCCGAGGCCGGCCTCGCCGTCGCGTCGCATTCCGCCGAGCCGCGGAGGATCCTGCTCGCGACCGACGCGTGGCTTCCGCAGGTCAACGGCGTGGTGCGGTGCTGGCAGAACGTGATCGCCGAACTCGAGCGACGCGGACGTGCCGTCGAGGTGCTGCATCCGGGACTCTTTCGAACCGTCGCGGCGCCGAGGTACCCGGAGATCCGGCTCGCGCTGATGCCAGGACGCGGGTGTCGACGCCGTGCCGAGGCCTTCGCACCCGATGCAGTGCACATTGCGACCGAGGGTCCGGTCGGCGCCGCCGTGCGGCGATGGTGCCTTCGAACCGGACGCGCGTTCACGACGAGCTACCACACCCAGTTCCCGATGTACCTGAAGCGGTACTTCGGGATTCCCGAACGGATCTCCTGGGCGTTCGTGCGGCGATTCCACCGACGTGGTGCGGCGACGCTCGTGCCGACCGAGTCGGTGCGACGCGAACTGGTGCAACACGGCATCGAGGCCGCCCGGACCTGGTCGCGCGGCGTCGATGCCGCGATCTTCCATCCTGGTCCCTGGTCCGATCCTTCGCTCGCTTCGGATCCCTTCGAGGGCTTGCCCCGCCCGATCCTGCTCTATGCCGGCCGTGTCGCGGTCGAGAAGAACATCGAGGCCTTCATGGCGCTCAAGACGCCAGGCACCAAGGTCGTGGTCGGCGACGGACCCGCGCGGGCGAGTCTCGAGCGGCGCCATGCGGAGGTTCGGTTTCTCGGCTACCGCTTCGGCGAAGCGCTCGGACGTCACTACGCCGCGGCGGATGTGCTGGTCTTTCCGAGCCTCACCGACACCTTCGGCGTCGTGATGATCGAAGCGAATGCGTGCGGCACACCGGTCGCGGCGTTTCCGGTCACCGGTCCGATCGACGTGGTGCGCCCGGGCGAGAACGGCTGGCTCGACGAGGATCTCGACATGGCGGTCGCGAAGGCGCTCGGGGTCCCGCGGGATCGATGCCTGGCGTTCGCGGCGACACAGACCTGGGCTCGCGCCGCCGAGCTGCTGCTTGGAGCGCTCGTTCAGGCAACTGATGACGGCCCTCGGGGGTCCGAACCGGCGCCCTGAGCCGAGCAGGCTCGAGGTTCAAGGCGAACGCCCGCTTGCCCCGCAAGCCCGGTGGCAGCGGTCTCAATCCACCAAGCGGCATGCCGATTGGGCATCCGGTTCGTCGAGTCGGTCGATCGGGAAACAGGAACCGCCCCGACAGGGCGATGGGGCCGGATCGTCGCGCAAGTCGCAGCGATCGAGATCGGATTGCTGCTGCAGGCCGCCCGCCGCGAGTCCCCCGGAACGCCCCGCGGCGGGCGCCGCCCCCCCCGAAGGCCCCCGAAGCACCGAGGGTCGACGATGGTCCGACCCTCGCACTGGACGGCAGACGCCAAGGCCGCCGTCGAGGGGGTGCTCTTTCCGGAGCACGCCGCGGGGAGAAAGACGTGAGGAAGTTCCCCCATGCGCGAAGGACCGAAAAGTTCGCCACTTTCAAATCGCGGATGAGGTTGAGCGTCGCCGCCCCGCCACTCGAACGTCGAAAATCGATCCTGCCGAACCGCCTGCGACGCATGACGCGAGCCGAATGCTCTCCCCCGGGACGCGGAACGCCGGATTTCTGGAACGCGAGGCCGACTGCAAGCGTCCGTGGGCCGATCGCCTACTCGCCGCCCTTGGGAATCCGGTTCAGCGTGTAGTAGGCCTCCGGATGGAGCAGGGGTCGCCCCTGCGCGGAGCGGACACCCTCGGCGAGCAGTTCGTGCACGAACAACTCGCGGCGATTGCCCACCGACAACTCGACGCTCAGGCCATCGGGCGCGACTGAAACCGACTCGATCGGGCACGGCTCGGCGAGGATCTCCGGGCTGCCGTAGTCGGAGTGGTGCCGATAGGTGTAGCGAGTCATCGAGTAGCTCGACGGATCGATCGCCGTGGCGGCATCCACGGGCTGCGTGAACTCGAGTCGAAAGCCGTCCGCGAGCGCCTTCATCGAACGGATCTCGAACGGAGCCTCACCCGTGAATCGGAGGCGCTCGACGCCGTAGGGCTTCGATCCGCGACTGGCCCATCCTCGATTGGTCTGTCCGACGATCAGCGATCCATCCGGCGCGAACGCGACACGGATGACGCCGCATTGAAGTCCTTCGCGGAAGGGGAAGCACGCGCCCTGCCACAGGCCATCGACCTTCTCCAGATCGACCCGCATCACCGAGGCGTGGTGCTGATCGCCGACGAAGATCTGCCCTTCGAACGGGCCGAACTTCCCGCCGGTCGTGTCCCAGGCGAATCCGCTGGCGCTCCGACCCATCTTGTCGTAGGGAAACCACACTGCGGGCAAGGTGAACGACCTCACCTTCTCGACGAACTCCGGAAGCGGGGTGCGGTCGGGGATCCCACCCGGATGGGAAACGTTCGACTCGGGCCGCTTCGCGCTTTCGATGCCCCACGGATGCCCGTGGAATCCGCCGCGTTGGAGGACCGCAAGCTTGTTGGTCGGCGTCCACTCGCCCTGATTGTCGGTGTAGAAGATCTCGCCGTCGGGGCTCGCGGTGAGGCCGCATGGAGAACGCAGTCCCGCGGTCTCGAAGTGGGCCTGGTTGTCCGCGTCGATCCGCACCGCCCAGCCGCGCCAGTCCTTCGATCCGAAAGGCTCGGGGCCGAAGGGACGGTTGAGGGTGATCCACAGATCGCCGTGTGCGTCGCGGACCGGACCGAAGGTGTACTCGTGGTAGCTGCCGGAGAGTTCCCAGTCGTCGTTCACCGTCTCGAGACGGTCGAAGCGATGATCGCCGTCGTCGTCGCGGATCCGCGAGAGCTCGCCGCGTTGCGAGACGTAGATCCAGCCCGCGTTCTCGCCCGTTCCCTCCAGCAGTCCCAGCGGTTCCTGAAGCCCCTCGAAGGAAAGGATGAACTCCGGAGCCTCCGACCACGGGCGAAGCACGGTCCAGACCTCGCCGCGGCGGGTGCAGACGAGCAGGCGATCCTCGAAGGGCAGCAGACCGCCGGCCTCGAGCACCACCGACTCGGGCGCGGCGAGCGTGTCGACCGCGTAGTGGTCGGACTCTCCGGGCTTCGACTGCGCGAGCAGCGAGGTCGAGCACATCAGCGCAAGAGCCGCTGCGAGTAGACCCGATCGATGCATGAGGATCGCCTTCATCACCAACTCCATTCCGCCGCCAGTTCGGCGCGGTAGGGCATGGCTTCGCCTTCGGCGTATCCGAAGCGGAGCGGGACAAGCAGTTCGACGCCACCGTCGACCTCACGAAGGACCGGGGTGCCGCCTCCCGCGAAGGAGACCGTCGCGACGCCATCGACGAGGAAGATCTCGCCTGCCGGCGTCGACGCCGGCTCGATGCTGCTTCCGAC
>JBMSXH010000174.1:0-5762 GCA_049425445.1 Phycisphaerales bacterium
GTGCCCCATGCCGAGAGCAGGATCGCCAGATCGGCGCCGCCGACCGTGCAGTCGCCATCGAGGTCGGCGATCGGGCAGCCGCACTCGGCGGCGAGCAGATAGCGGCGCTCGAAGGGCGGATCGGGCGGCGGCGGATCCTCGGGTGAAGGCGGGTTCTCCGGATCGATCTCGTCGCAGGCGAACGCGCGACGGAACTCCGCCCGCGCGGTGCCGCCCGAGACGACGACCGCGAGCGTCGGATCGCCTCGCCAAGCAGGATCGATCTCGATCGCGGCCTCGAGGCAGGGATCGGTGGACGCCTCGGCGAGGATCTCGATCGAGTCCTCGCACGCCCCGCGGACGAGCTGGACGAACGCCGGGAACTCCGGCCGGATCGAGACCGACGCCACGCCCTCCGCGACGCGGAACCAGTCGACGTCGCGGGGCACGTTGCTCGTCCACTTGCCGGCGATCGATTCGCCGCAGGCGATCGTGGCGAACACCGGCTCGTCGAGATTGCAGCCGTCGTTGAGGCGTTGGTAGCAGGGCTCGTTCTCGGCGATGGCGGTGGCCGGGATCTCGATGGCGCAGGGCGCGAGGTCGCACAGCGCCGCCCGCTCGGCGCAGAGGCCGTCCCACGAGGTGAAGCAGCAGAACGGATCGAGCCGGCAGACGAAGTCGCAGCACTCTTCGCGTTCGCATCCGGCGTTCTCGTGCGGCTCCTCGCACGGGCCGGGATTGGGGCAGGCGATGCCGACGCAGAGTTCGGTCGCGGTCGCGACGCAGAAATCGTCCCACGACGCTTCGCAGCAGAGCGTGTCGAATTCGCAGACCAGTTCGCAGCAGGCGGTCTGGATGCAGCCACCGCCTTCGTGCGGCGTGTAGCAGTCGCCCTCGGCGGGGCACTGCGCCGAGGCGCGGATCGAGAACGCGCCGGCGAGGAACGCCGTCAGCAGGCGAAGGGCCGTGGGGCGGAGGGCGATCATCGGGATCCCTCCCCGCGTCGATCGCCGAGACCGTCGCCGTCCCACTCCGACAGTTCGATGGCGAGGTCGGCCGCATCGAGGCGTCCGTCGCGGTTGCGATCGGCGATCGGCTCGATCGGCGAGCTCGGCGTCGATCGCCGAGCCGCCGGCGCGACGCGAGGATCGCCGCCGAGTCGAGCGCCCTTGCCCGTTTCCGCCGCGAGTCCTGCGAGCCCGCCTTCGCCGCTGCGGTTCCGGAAGAGCTGCAGGGTGTGCGTCGCGATGTCGAGCGCCGCGAGATCGATCCTTCCGTCGCGGTCGAAGTCGATCGGAAGCAGGTCACGGAAGAACCCGCCCTCGAAGATCGGCACCGGCGGGAAGGCGTAGGTCAGTTCGCCCTCGGGAAGGCCCGTCGATTCGTTCCGAAGCACCGTGAGCATGCCCGGCAACGCCATGCCCGCGACGAGATCGACCCGGCCGTCGGCGTCGAAGTCCGCGGCGGTGGCGCACCAGGCGAATCCGATGAACGAGGTGGTGACGACGCTGCGATCGAGGAGATCGCCGGTGCCGTCGTTGCGGTAGAGGACCACCGCCTGCGGCAGGCCGAGCAGGATCGTCGGCGTGAGGGCATCGAGATCGCCGTCGCCGTCGAGATCGACGAGGTCGGCGGTGGTGATCGCCGTGCGCTGGTCGCCGACGAGCGGGGTGCGGATGCCGATGGGGTTCGGCACCGCCATCGAGCCCGCATCGAACCGCAGGATCTGCAGACGCCCGTTGCCGATCGTCGGCACGACGAGTTCGGGTCGGCCGTCGCCATCGAGGTCGCCCGCGTGGGTCTCCTGCGGATAGCAGATGGCGCGGCTCTCCCGACCGATGGTGCGGTGCTCGATCGTCTCGAGGCCGCCCGCGGCGATCCGAAGCGTCGAGATCGATCCCGACCCGTAGTTGACGGCCGCGAGATCCGGATCGCCGTCGCCGTCGAAATCGCCCAGCACGACATCGCGCGGCTCGCGCTCGAGCGGCGTGAACTCCGGCGGCGCGAACGCGCCGCCGCCGAGGCCTCGAAGGGTGACGAGCTTGCCCAACTGGGTACGCGCCGCGAGGAGGAGATCCACGACGCCGTCGCCATCGAGGTCCTGCACGAGGCCGTCGTCCGTGGGAACGCCGAGTTCGATCGCTTCCGGAAGCGCGAACCCGCCCGCAGCGGTCGCGCGCAGGAGGTAGAGCCGCCCTTCGGTCGAGCGGCCGGTGATGGCGAGATCGATCAGCCCATCGCCGTCGAGGTCGCCCGGGACGAGCGAGGTGGGAATGTGCTCGGTCGGCAGCACGATCGAGATGGGCGGATCGAAGACGATCTGCGCCGAGGCGGCCGTGTGGCAGATCGCGACGCCCAGGAGACCCACGGTCGCGAGCGAACGGGCGGTGGCGGCAGGAGTGGCGTTCACGGCGGCGCCGAAAGGGTGCATCGATCTAGGACGCTCGCGGCAGGCGAGGAGTTCGCCAGCGAACGCGGCGACGGATGAAGAGTACGAGCCGCCCGGGGCGAGGCGTCGCCTCCCGCGCGGATTTGGTTGGTTTGTCGCCTCGGATCGAGAACCCGGTGGAACACCGGAGCCGGCGATCCCCGAACTGCTCTTCTTGCCCGATCCGCGTCTTGCCCGGGGCGTGGCTCCATTCCGGTGCTAGGTTCCGATTCCGGGACCGCGTCCCCCTTCCCGCCCTCGAGAACGCTCGCATGACACGCTCCTCCGTTCGACGCCGCCGACGCGCCCTCCTCCTCGGCGGCACGAGCGCCCTGACGATCGCGTCCGGCGTTCTGGCCCAGCAGTTCCAGCAGCAGACGACCACCCGCTTCCCGGTCCAGGCCGAGTACACCAATCAGGCGACCTTCGGCGACCTCGACGGCGACGGCGATCTGGACATCGTCTTCGCGAACGGACAGGGGTACTCGTCGCTCGGGGCGCTGCTCAAGCCCCGCATCTACATCAACGACGGCACGGGCGTCTTCGCCGACGAGACCGATGCCCGCGCCGCCGGCGTGACCGGCTGCTTTCGCGGCGTCGAGCTCGGCGACTGCGATCGAGACGGCGATCTCGACATGGTGCTTGCGCAGGACTTCTTCCGGAAGCCCAAGCTGCTTCTCAACGACGGCACGGGCGTCTTCACCGACGCGAGCGACCGTCTGCCCGACGCGAACCTCTCGAGCGCAAGAGCCCAGTTCGGCGACATCGACGACGACGGCGACCTCGATCTCGTGTTCAACCACAGCGGCACCGGCAGCCGCTTCGGATCGAACGGCGCTCCGAGGCTCTACCTCAACGACGGCACCGGGCACTACAGCGACGCGAGCGCCGAGCGCATCCCGACCGCGATCATTCCCGACCAGCAGGACATCCTCTTCTTCGACATGGATCTCGACCTCGATCTCGACCTGCACGTCGCGACGCGATCGAGTTCCAACGGCGGTAGCCAGATCTGGCGCAACGAGGGCGGCGTCTTCGTGCGAATCTCCGGCGTGCCGACGGACTTCTCGACCTACTCCTACGACGCGGGCGACTGCGACGGCGACGGCGATCTCGACCTGATCGGTGCGAACGCCGACTCGAGCAACCGGGAGATGCTGCTTCGGAACTTCAACGGAGACGGCTCCATCTGGCAGAAGATCTCCTCGCAGATCACGCCGAACCCCTCCGTCGACGACAACGACACCAAGTTCCTCGACCTCGACAACGACGGCGATCTCGACCTGATCGTGGCGGTCCTCGGCGGCGCCCGCGAGCGGGTGTACGTGAACTCCGGCAACTGCACCTTCGTCGAGAACACCTCGCTCATCTCCTCGCAGTCGGACTCCTCGCTCGACGTGATGGTGGGCGACCTGACCGGCGACGGTCGGCTCGACATCGTGACCGCGCAGGGTGAGAGCGGGAACTTCCAGAACCGGATCTACGTCAACGTGAACGGCCCCGTCGACACGCTGTCCCCGCGAGTGCTGGCGATGGACGAGGCCGCGCCGGCGAAGGGCGATCTCCCCGGGCCGCAACGGGTCCGGGCGCTCGTGGTCGACGACATGACGAGCGATCGAGGCTTCTTCGCCTTGAAGATGGAACTGCGGTTCACCGTGGGCGGGGGCAAGGAGCAGTCCGTCGACATGGCTTGGGTCGGCAACAGCCTGTGGCGAGGCGTGCTGCCGGAGTTCCCGCCCTGCAGCGAGGTGGTCTACTGGGTCATCGCCGAGGATCTCGCGGGCAACGCCGGTCAGAGCAAGGCCGTCGCCTACGTCTCCCCCGGCGAGTGCGGCGGCAATCCCGCGGATCTCGATGGCGACGGTTCGGTGGGCGGCGCGGATCTCGCGATCGTGCTCGCCGCCTGGGGCTCGAAGGGCGGCCCCGCGGATCTCGACGGCGACGGCACGGTGGGCGGCGCAGATCTCGCGATGGTGCTCGCCGCCTGGGGCGGCTGAACGCCGTCGGTCGGGGACTACTCGGAGTCGCCGCCATCGCGACGTCGTCGGCGTCGACGTCGCGGCTTCGGCTCCGGTTCGGATGGAAGTTCGATCGCGGCCCGCAGGTCGCGCATGAACTCGCCCAAGGCCGCGTCGCGCCATGAACCTGGCCGGAAAGGCGACTCCCGCGGCGGCAACTCGGCGCCCTTCATGGGTCGCTCGAACCGGTGCGCGACCTCGCGACAGAACCAGTTCGTGAACTCCGCGCGGCTGATCACCAGCTCCGTCGCGAGCCCGAGTTCGAGGCAGCGGGCCGGCACCTGCGGCCAGGCGCGGTCGACTTCGGCGCGGATCGCCCGCTTGCCCATCGCATCGGCGATCGCATCCGGCTCGGCGGGGTTCGCAAGGCCCCGCGCAACCGCCGCGACGAGCTGCTCGGCGCAGCGTTCCCGAGTTCGGCCGGGGATTCCCTTCACGCGGCGAAGCGCGTCGGCATCCTCGGGGCGGGCCCGGGCGATGTCGGCGACGGCGGCATCGGGCAGGGCCGCCCGCGGCGGCACGTCGTGCTCGCGGGCGATCGCCTGGCGCTCGAGGACGAGTTCGGTGATGATCGCGCGGTTCACCAGCCCGACGAGGTCCGCGCGAGCGATCCGCTTCACCTGGGATCGCGGATCGAACGGGGCGTCGGCCAGCCGCTCCGCGGACTCCTCGAGCGCCCAGGCCAGGCGGTCCTTCGACTCGAGCGCCTCGGAGATCCGGTCCCAGAGAAGCGGCAGATATCGAACGTCGTCGGCGGCGTAGAGCAGTTGGGTGCGCGAAAGCGGTCGAGCGTCCCACTCCGTGAAGGTGTGCGCCTTGCCGGGGCGATGACCGGCGAGGGCCTCGAGCACCGTGGCGAGGCTCGCCGGCCAGGCGAGGCCGACCATCGCCGCGGCGACCTGGGTGTCGACGAGCCTCTGCGGCTCGCATCCGAGCGCGAGTCGGATCGCCTCGACGTCGTGGAAGCCCGCATGCACGAGCGTGGGCACGTCCGGCGAGGCGATCGCGGCGTAGAGCTCGCGCAACGACTCGCCTTCCCCGCGAGTCTCGAGCGCCAGCGGATCGACGAGCGCGACTTCTCGCTCGGTGGCGACCTGCACCAGGCAGACCCGCGGCCGATAGGTCTCCTCACCGATGAACTCGGTGTCGAAGCCGATGAGCGTGGCCTCGCGCAGCCGCGCCGAGAGCGCCGAGACGCCGGCGGCGGTGTCGACGAGGCTCGGGTCTCCCTGCGGCACGCGGGGATGATCGAGCACCGGCGGCGGCTGCTCGCCCTCGGCGCCGTCGGCTTGCCGGTGCCACGCGGCTCGCTTGCGGCGCCGGTGGCTCGGCGCAGA
>JBMSXH010000175.1:0-5760 GCA_049425445.1 Phycisphaerales bacterium
GAGCCCGAAGGTGAGCCCGACGAAGAGGAAGGTCCAGCCCTGCAGGCTCATCGCGTGAGGGCTCCGCCGGGAACGGGGCCCTCGGACTCGCGCAGCCGAGCGAGTTCCTGCCGATGCCGCCGATCGACGCGGTTCATGATCACGCAGTAGGCAAGCACCAGCAGCACGAAGGCCGCGATGCTCCCCTGCTGCGCGAACCAGAAGCCGAGCGGATAGCCCGTGCCGGGAAGCCGGAACTCGTTGAGCGAATCCGCCCACAGCACGCCGCAGCCGAGCCCGACCGCCGCCCAGATCAGAAGCAGCACCACCATCACGAGGAGATTGGTCCGCCAGTAGCGGCGTCGACAAGCCTGCTCGGATGGCGACGTCGATGGCGTGGACGGGCTCTGCCGCTCGGACATCCTGAAATGATAAGGAGGTCTCGGCCGCGATCTCGGACACCTCGACGTCCGTCTGCGGCAAGCCTCGGAACAACCGCCAGCGGCCGAGTTGGGAAGCGCTCGCGATGGAGTCGTCGGCCGCATCGATGGACCGAGCGATCGGCGCCGTCAGGTCCAGACTCCGAAGATCGGCGACCGAGTCCTACCGAATCCTCAGGTGAATCTCCACCGCGGCACCGGTCGTCGGCACCTCGACGAGGCACGAGCCGAATGCAGGAGGGCCGAACTGCGGCACCGTGTCGTTGCCATAGGCGACCGGCTCGGTCGGGACTCCGAAGGCGCCGCGATCGAGTTCGCCATCACCGTCGAGGTCGAGGAAGGCGACGATGGCGTAGCGACCCGGCTCGAGATCTCCGAATCGTGCGGACGCTCCACGATCGGAGAGCAGGGCGATCGCGCGTCGATCGAACGGACCGCCCGGCCACCGAGTCGGCTCGGACACCAGGCCGATGAATACCCGAAGCTCCTGCTCGGAGGCCGAGGACATCGGGAGGTCGTTGCCCGCGGGGACGACGACCGTCACCTCGAGCGAGGTCGCCGCGAGTCCGGCAACCTTGGCAGGCGACCCGGCGCGGCAGCCGGTCGCCAAGGTCGACATCGACACCGTCGCCAGCAGCGCGGCAGGCACGAGCGACGTGAGGCGAACGAGCCGCAAAGGCATCGAGTCAGCGTAGCCGACTCGACGGGCGACTCCGACGCGCGGCCCGACCACCGTTCACGGAAGCCGGCTGACCGTGTTCATGCCAGCAAGACGAACGTTGGTTGGCCGGAAGCGATCCACGCCAGGCGACGCCCGCGTGGGCGTGCGCCGGTCCTCAACGAGGAGCTGGTCGACGGTCGACGGGTTGCCGGCCGAATTCGACCAGGCGGTCGCCGACCGGAGACGAGCGATGCGATCGCTGACCGAGGCTGCTCGATGCGATCCGAGTCGCCCTCAGGAGGTCTCGCGTCAACCCGGCCTCAACAGGAACCTGTCCTGGAAGGTCGCACGGCCCCTGCTCGCGAGCGACTCTTCCAAGGCGTGGTCGCTGCTTCCGGGCAGCGAGGGCTTCGCGACCGACCTCCGGGCGTTCGAGGACGCGAAGGGCGGCCGGAGATTGGTGCAAGCGGCTCGCCGCAGTGGTGCGTGCCGACGATCGTCGTCGAAACATCAGGGCGTCGAGGCGATCGACGCCGACGGCGACGCGGTTTCGCGCCGCTCCGCAACCCCGCCCCACTTCTCGCGCAGGCGATCGATCTCGCTGGCCGTCCAGAAGCGCGAGACGAACGCCGGATCGAGCAGGCGATCGAGCAGCGCTGGGCTGGCCGCGACGGCGCGCCGTCCGAGTTCGACGAACTCCTTCGGAATCGAGTACGCGACCTCGGTCCGGTTGCGCCGGGACACCGGCGTGATCCGACGACCCAGAAAGGCCTCGAGCGCCTGCTGCTTCCGCAGGTCGGGAACGTCGGCTCGAAGCAGAAGCACCCGCCAACGTCCGGTCTCGAAGGCCGACCAGCCTTGCTCGACGTCGAACGGAACCGCCCGCGGATCGAAACCCAGCGTCGGCTTCACATCGCCAGCGAGCCAGTCCCGCATCAGCGTGGTGGGAAACGAGGAGTCGAACGTCTCGTGTGCACGTTGAAGCGCCTCATCGCCATGCAGCTCCGATGGGCGACGCGCGAGCGATCGCAACTCCGGCGTCCACCAGTGCGATCCCGAGGCGAAGTTGCTCGTCGCCACCGCGACGGGATCTCGGATCAGGATGACGAAGTCCGCTTCGCGACCGGCCTCGACGATCCCGTGCCGGACCACCCAGTCGCCGACGTGGAATCCCATCGGCACCCCGCTGGGGGCGATCACGCCGAGCGCCCGTTCTCGCTTGCGGGAGAGCAGGTGCTCCCGAGCGAGGGTGTGGGCCTTCACCGCGAACTTGACGCCCGTACCGCGGATGGCGCGATGCACCGAGGTGCTGGCGGTGCGATAGGTCGCGTAGGTCACGACCGGGCGCTCGCGGGAGAATCGCGAGAGCGCGATCTGCGTCCGCTTGTAGAGGTATCGTGCCGCGAAGCTCGGGGGGTTGCGGAAGAGCAGGTTGGCGATCGACGGCACCGGATGACTCTACCGGATCGGCCGCCGCGATCCCGACCACGAAGCGACCGACTCCGATTCAGGGATCGACCAGACACCGTCTGAGAGGCGCGGCCTCCGAGCGCTCGGGCGAACCACGCGTTCTCCGGCATCGGCGGTTCCGACGCCATCGAGACCGAACTCCGATGAGTCCTGGGCGGTGATCAGGATGGTCGAGCCCGAAGCACTCGCCTCGCTGCCGAGGCGACGCTCGTTCGCAGTCATGCGGGCACCGTCGTCGGAGCGGTCGGCGAGGCGTGCCGCGCCGAGGACAGGAGCGGTCTGTGGGATCAGTAGCAGAAGTTGAGGGAAGCGGGCGCGCAAGGCCCCCAGTTGCCGAGAAGGATGGCGAGATCGGCGCCGTCGACTTCGCCGTCCTGATTCAGGTCGGCCTCGCACGCGCCCTTGGGCGAACACGCACCCCAGGCACCGAGCAGCACGGCAAGATCGGCGCCATCGACCTCTCCATCGGTGTTGAAGTCGCCGAAGCAATCGAACGGCGACTCGCCCAGCTGGATCTCCGCGATCGCATCGATCTGATTCACCGAGTCCCCGGCTCGAATGACCAGCATGCCCGAGGGACTCAGTCCGGAGCCTCCCCCGTCGCCGTTCTGCCCGCTCGGGCCGATCAGCGACAACTGCGTGGCGGGCGTGCCGGTGAAGTGGGTGTCGCCCACGGCGGCGATCACCCGGAGGCCGTCGGCCTCGTCCCAGGCGAAGAGGTGCTGCACCTTGCCGCCGGAGGTGACGACGCTGTTCTGAAACACCACCACACCCGACTGCGAGATGCCGATGCTCGTGTTGCCGTCGAGGCTGCCGAACGTCGCACCCTCCACGCCGGGCACCGGCTCGCCATTCCGACAGATGGTGTGGACCACACCATCGGGAGTCAGGCAGGCGACGAACGTCCCCGCGGAGAGGTTGGATCCATCGGGGCTCTGAAGCAGACCCTGATAGGCGATGTAACCGCCGCCGTTCCAGACAGTGGTCCATCCCGAGGGATTCATGGTGCGGAACACCGCTTCGTCCGGAGGAACTCCCGGGACCGGATCGCCGCGACGCAGCAGAATCTCCTGCTCCCCGGCGACCTGGAAGAACACGGCGAGGTCGTTCACGTTCGGCACGACTCCCTCGCCCTCGAGTTCGGCGAGAAAGTAGATCCCGCAGCTGTTCAAGGGCTGCAACGGGAAGCCGAACGAAGCGCCGGAGCGATAGTGCACGCCGGGCATTCCCGGTACCGGCGATCCCTCGCGGCACAGCATCCGCAGTTCGCCAGGCTTGGCGTCGACCGTCGTGAACACCGCATGGTCGGTCTCCGGCGTCACCTCGCCGCCGACGAGCGTTCCTCCGAAGAGCAGGTACTGGTTCCCCTTCAGGTGAAGGCCGAAGGAGTCGGGGTTCATGGTCGTGCCGTCGGTGAAACCCGGCGCCGGATCGCCCTTCCGGAAGATCGGCGTCACACCACTTGGAGCAAGCACCACCAACGCGCTGTCGTTGGTCGATCCGGAGACGTCACCACCGGAGAGCGTGGTGCTGATCAGGCAGAGGCCGCCGTCGGAGATCTGCACGCCGGCCCCGAGGCTCATCGATGAGGACATCACCGATCCCCCGCCGCCGGGATAGGGGTCGCCTTCTCGGCCCAGCAGCCCCACTTCTCCGTCGGGATGCACGATGAAGGCCGCGGTGTCGGTGCCGCTGGTCACGCCGGGACCGTTCACGAATCCGCTCGCAAGCACCCCGCCGTCCGCGGTGAGATTGTTGGAGGTCGCCAGTCCGTTCAGCCCGCTGGCCTGGTTGAAGACGTAGCCCGGGATGAGATCGCCCGGAACCGGCGAACCATCGCGGGCGACGATCTCCCAGTGGCCGGGCGTCCCGCGGAGAATGAGCCGCGAGTTCGCCAGCGTGATCTCGGCCCCGCCGATCTGCCCTTGGAACGAGACGGCTCCCGTCGAGGAGATCGTGGGGTTGCCCAAACCGTTGGGCAACCACACCGCGCCGGGAACTCCCGGCACCGACGCATCGGCGGTCGAGATGAGAACCTCCCATTCGCCATCGGCCCATACCGGCGTGGCGACGACTGCCGCGACCAGCCAAACACTCGTCAACGATCGCATTCGAGGGTCTCCCGCGGTCAGTCCCCGCGCCGGAACCGACGCGACCGACCGATCACGCCATGTCGATCTCGGCTGCATCCCGAGCCGGGCCAGCGTCCGGATCGAGACTAGCGGCAGACCGCCGTGGATGGTGCTCCCAAACTCCCTCGAATCGAGAATCCTTTCGCGTCTGCCCATCTCGCCTCTCGTCCGCACGACGACGAGGCGGATCGACCGCAGCCTCGATCCGCCATGCGAACTCGACGGCGATGCGGCACCGGGCAGACTGCCCTCCGCCCGAATCCTCAGCGAGTCGGCTGCACTTCGGTTCGAAAGCGACCGCTCTGCGAGAGGAACTCCCTCGGATTCTCGAAGCTCACCTTGCGGATCGTCTCGGCGAGATGGCCGCGGCGGCGCATCTCCTCGCGGCACTTGGGCACCGCGAGCGGATCGCTCGGTCCCCAGTCGCCCGCGGAGTTGATCCAGATCCGCTCGGTGCCGTGCATCTCGAAGATGTCCGCCGCCCGCTGCGGTGTGCACTTGGTGTCGGGGTAGAGGGTCATGCCCGCCCAGAAGCCGCCGTCGAGCACCTCGCGCACGGTGTGCTCCTCGACGTGGTCGATGAGGATCCGTCCGGGATCGAGACGACTCTGGTTGCGGATCGCGTCGGCGATGGTGCGCAGGATGAGCCGGGTGCCCTTCCGCTTGTCCTCGAGGTGCGGCGTGTGGATGAGCACCATCAGATCGCGATCCGAGGCCAACTGCAGATGCGCCTCGAAGATCTCGAGCTCGTTGCGGCTGTTCTTGTTGAGGCCGATCTCGCCGATCCCCAGGACGTTCGGGCGATCGAGGAAGGATGGGATGAGCCCGATCACCTCCCGCGCGAAGCCGGGATCCTCCGCCTCCTTGGGGTTGATGCAGAGCCACGTGTGGTGCGCGATGCCGTACTGCGCGGCGCGCTTCGGCTCGGTGTCGGTGAGCACCGTGAAGTAGTCGAAGAACCCCTGCGGGCTCGAGCGGTCGAAGCCCGCCCAGAACGCCGGCTCGGTGATCGCCACGCACCCCGCGAGCGCCATCCGCTCGTAGTCGTCGGTGGTGCGGCTCACCATGTGGACGTGCG
>JBMSXH010000176.1:0-5758 GCA_049425445.1 Phycisphaerales bacterium
CGCTCAGGGCTCGCGCCAGCGAGTCCCGAGCGAGCGAAGCGAGTCGAGGGGCCACCACGAGCCCGTCGAAGCCATTCGTCCCACGCGAACTCGATCAGCGTCGCGAGCCA
Organism: Phycisphaerales bacterium; assembly: GCA_049425445.1. Taxonomy (GTDB): domain Bacteria; phylum Planctomycetota; class Phycisphaerae; order Phycisphaerales; family SM1A02; genus VGXO01. The sequence goes on from JBMSXH010000176.1 coordinate 111, forward strand.
TCCTGCTCGAGCAGCACCACCACCGCTTCGGCGACGCCGGTCGCGGAGGCGGGGTTCTGCCCGGTCACCAGCCGCTCCGACACCGCGACCTTCTTCTCGAAGTTCGGCGCCTCGACGAAGATCGCGCCGCGTTCACGCAAGGTCGACTCGAGCGCGAAGGGCACCACCGCCTCGAGCGCGACCGCGGTCTCCTCCTCGTCGGTGAACGCCGAGACCTCCTTGCCCGCGACGAGGTAGGTGCCGTCGGAAAGCCGCGCGTTCACGATCGCCGCGGGTCCGTGGCAGACCGCGGCGACGACGCCGCCGCGTTCGTAGACCGCGCGGATCAGCGCTTGCACGCCGGGGTCGTCGGGGAAGTCCCACATCGTCCCGTGGCCGCCGGAGAAGAACACCGCGTCGTAGCGGCCTGGATCGACGGCGGCGATCGGCGTCGTCTGCTTCGTGCGAGCGACGAGCGATTCGTCGGCGAGGAAGGCCGCGTTGATCGGATCGCTTTCGTCGACGCCGTCCATCGGCGCGAGCCCGCCCTTCGGCGAGACGAAGTCGATCTCGTAGCCCGCGGCGTGGAACACCTCGTAGGGATGCGTCGCCTCGGAGAGGTAGAACCCGGTCGGCTTGCCGGTGTCGCCGAGTTGCCCGTGGTTGGTGAGCACGAGCGCCACGCGCTTGGGCGTGCTCGCAGGAGCAGCGCTGGAACTCGACGGAGGCGTGCTGTGGCAACCGGTCACCGCGGCGATCGCGAGCGACGCGAGAGCCGTTGCAATCGAAAGTCGATTCGACCGATGGGATGCGATTCCGGTCTTCTTGGTCTTGGTGTTCATGGCGTTCATCAAGAAGGTCCTCCAAGGCGGGCTCCGCACGCCATCGATCGATGACAGTGGCGGAGTCCCGGCGGATCGATCGTAGGGGTGTTGATCCCGATGTTCACAGCACCAGCCGTCGCCCTCGCAGGTAGTCCCACACCACGAAGCGGTCGAGTTCCTCGCCGCCGACGAAGAGCACCCGCCCGCCGGTCGACTCGGCGAGGCGGTGCGCGAAGCGCACGTCGTCCTCGGTCTGCGACCAGCTCGGCAGCAGGAAGACGTTGATCACGATCCCCTCGGCCTTGCAGCGCATCGCCTCCCGCAGGGTCTCGCGCTCCGTCCGCGGGTCGGGCGGGTACAGCATGAAGAGCATGCTGCCTTCGAAGTGCGCTGTCGGCAGGCCGTCGGTGAGCAGGAAGATCTGGCGATTGGCGGTGTCCTGCGCCGTGAGCACCTGTCTCGAGAGCGCGAGCGCCCGCTGAATGTTCGTGAAGTGGAGCGGCAGATCGAGTTCGGTGATCCGCGGGTCGCTCATGTCCGCCCGCAGCCGCACGACCGGATCGTGGATCGAGACCGGCTTGGGCATCAGCTCGACGATCTCGCCCGGCCGACGCAGCCGCGCGAGCGTGTCCATCTCGACGACCTGCAGGAAGTCGCCCGGATACTCGCTGCGGATGAGCCCGTCGAGGGCGAGGGCCATCTTCTTGCAGGCGACGTACTGCCCGCCGTAGCGCATCGAGCCCGACATGTCGAGCACGAGCGCCGTCGCGCACTTGGGCGTGCGACGGGTGCGATGGACGACGAGATCCTCCGACGCCGGACGCGCCTGCCCGGTCCGGGCGACCGCGTTCAGGATCGACTGCGGCACGTCGAGCGAGGCGGGGGAGTCGCCGAACTCGTAGGGTCGGGTCGAAGGCAGTTCGATCGCGCCGTCGCTGGTGACGACGCCTTCGTGACGTCCGCGGCGGGCGTCGGCAAGGTCGGTGAAGATCGCCGAGAGCAGGCGCTTCTGGTAGGTCCGCAGTGCCTTCGGCGAGGCTCGGTAGCCCTCCGCCGATCGCTCGAGGCCCGCCTCCTCGGCCATCCGGCGAAGCAGCTCGTTCACGCGCCGCTGCAGTCCCTCGAGGTTCGAGACCTCCTCCTCGCCGACGAACTCGCGCAGCGCGTCGAGATCGACGATCGCGGGCTTCGCGTTCTCGAGCGCCTCCTCGATCTGCTCGAGCAGTCGGTCGATCCGCGCGAGTTCCTCCTTCACCTCGAGCGCCTTGGGCACGGTGAGCGCCTCGCGGCCGGTGAAGGCATAGGACGCCGCCAGTTCCTCGATGGCGAAGCGGTCCCGCAGTCGGGCGATCGCCCGCATGAGTTCGTGCGACAGACGGGTGCCGTCTGGAATGCGTCGATGCGCTCGTTCGAGCATCGCCAACTGCCCGGCGTCGAGCAGCGGCATCAGCTTCGGGGCGAGTTCCGGCGGAATCTCCGTCTCGCGAGCGGCCTTGCGATACGCGTCATCGGCCGATTGCTCCGCCGGAAGCGGGTCGTAGCGCTCGAGGATCTTCCGCTTGCGCGCCTCGAGGATCGCGCGGATCGCCTCGAGGCTCGGGCCAAGCCCGGCGATCTGCGAGGGATCGAGATGGATCGCCTCGGCGAGTTCTCGATCGGTGAACTTCCGTCGCGATCCGTAGGCAAGCAGATGATCGAGCATCGCGTCGGCGGCGTCGCCCGAGGCGGGTGGCGCCGACGGCGGCGGAAACTCGATCGGGTCGTAGCGGAGATAGGTGTGCACCACCCCGCCGAGCGGCGGCTTGACGGCGCGGATCCCGTCGGCATCGCGATCGCGAGGCTCGTCGCGCGGCTCGCTCACGTGCCCGGCGCCTCGTAGGAGACCCGCCCATGCTTCTCGCTGCGGGAGAGCCGATCGGTCGCCCACAGTCCCGCGAGCACGAACTCGCAGCAACTTGCCCGCACCGCGGGATCGCTCGCGGCGTTGACTTCGAAGGCCTTCTCCCAGGCGGCGGGCGCCACGCGGAAGGCCGCCTCGTAGGACTTCGACGGCAGCATGTCGCCCACCTCGATCCGCACGCCCTCCGCGAAGACCTCGACGATCGTCGGCAGGCCGTGGGCGTCGACGTACTCCTCGAAGACCGTGGCGATCGCTGCGGCGACGATCGTGTCGATCGCCTGCGACTCGGTCATCTGGTGCGAGCCCATCAGGTCGAGTTCGAGCTTGCCGAGGGCGCTTGCCTTGAGATGGGCGAGGTCGCTGATGCGGGGCACCGCGGGACGTTCGCCGAGCGTGATCGCGCGTCGGCGGGCGTTCGCGACCATGGTGCGGTAGTTGGCGATCGCGAAGCGGGCGCTCACGCCGCTGGCCTGGTCGACCAGCCGCGAGGTGCGGGCGGCGCGGGCGATCTCCTCGACGATCTCCTCCATGAACGGCGGCACGATCACCGGGTACTCGCCGTCGAGGTCGATCCCCGCCTCCTGTCGCGTGATCGAGATGCCGGTCGACCGGTCGCGCGGATAGTGGGTCGCGACGGTCGAGCCGATGCGGTCCTTGAGCTGCGGGATCACCTTGCCGGATCGGTTGTAGGTCGCGGGGTTCGCGCTGAAGAGGACGAGGATGTCGAGGTCGAACCGCACCGGATAGCCGCGGATCTGGACGTCGCGCTCCTCGAGGATGTTGAAGAGGCCGACCTGCACGAGCTCGTCGAGGTCGGGCAGTTCGTTCATCGCGAAGATCCCGCGGTGCTGGCGCGGGATGAGCCCGAAGTGGAGCGCGTCCTCCGCCGACATCGAGGTGCCGGCGATGAGCTTCGCCGGATCGATCTCGCCGATCACGTCGGCGAACTTGGTTCCAGGCGCAAGCCGCTCCGCATAGCGGTCGTCGCGATGCCACCAGGCGATGGGGATCTCCTCGGGTGATCGCGTCGCGAGCATCTCCCGCCCGGCCTTCGTGATCGGCAGTTCGGGATCCTCGTGCACCGGCGAGCCGGCGATGTCGAGATGCGGCACCCACTCGTCGAGGAAGCGCGGCAGGAGCCGCATGAGCCGGCTCTTGCCCTGGCCCTTCTCGCCGAGGAACAGGAGGTCGTGGCCGGCGAGCAACGCGTTGGCGATCTCGGGAAGCACCGTGTCGTCGTAGCCGACGATGCCGGGGAAGAGGCTCTCCGATGCGGCGGTGCCTTCGCGAGCCGCGGCGGCAAGCGCCTTCGTGAAGTTCTCGCGGAGCTCCTCCTTCACCGATCGCGACCGCCATCCCGAGGCGCGGAGTTCGGCAAGGGTGCGGATCGAAGTGGGGTCGGAAGGCCGTGGGGGCGTGCCCTTCGGTGCAAGCGTCTTCATGGGGCCATCTTCGCAGGTCGCCGGCCGCGGCTTCACGGGAACTTCGCCTGCACGGCGTTTCCGCAATCGCGATCGGCCACCCGGTCGGTCGTCGCCGACGGTCGAAGGAGGGTGGGTGGGTCGAGACCGGCGGCACCGGACTCCTTGAGACTCCGGATCAGGCCGTCGCCGTGTTCATGCGTTCGCCGAATCCGAACATCCCGCGCACGAACTGCACGGTGCCCTTGAGGCCGCGCAGGACGATGCCATCCGTGACCGCGGCGCCGAGGCGGGTGGCGACCGCCGGCTCGTGGCCTCGGTAGCGGGGCGGAAAGGCGAAGCACGGTGTGGGCTCGCCGTCGACGTCGCTCGAGACGACGCTCCAGACGACGCCGCGGGTGAGGGTCGGACGCTCGGTCCGCATCTCGATCGAGCGAACGGGCATCACGAAGAAGGGGCGCCACTCGAATCGGATTCGACCCGCCGAGGGATCGAGCCGGCCCATGGTCCGGACCGGGGCGCCGACATGGCGTCGCGCGACGAAGGCCCGCAGCGTGCCCGAGGTCGGATCGGTGCGCCGCCACCGCCGCGTGAGCATGTCCCACGAACAGGCCATGGCGAAGAGGTTGAGGCGGATGCACGCACCGGCGATCAGGCCGCACCCGATGACGAGCGGCACGCAGACGAGCAGCGTCAGCAGGGGGAACCCGAGGAACGAGTCGATCGAGATGGCGGCCATCACGACCGCCAGCAGCGCCGCCCGGGCCGCGGTGAGCGTCGCATCGACGACCGCGAAGGGACTGAGGAATCGCAGCGCGTCGACGGTGTTCGAGACGATCCACACCGAGACGAACGAGGTGAGCGCGATGGCGCCCAGGCCCCATGCGCCGAAGCCGGCACGAGCGATCGCATCCTCCGATCCGGAGAGCCCTGCCGCCTCGAGCGAACTTGCGACGGTCGGCAGGAAGATGCCCGCGGAGACGAGCCCCGTCACCTTCGAGTTGATCTGCTGCGGCACGTCGATGAGGTACTTCGCGCCGGGCACGGTGAGCGAGCCCGTGCGGCCAAGCGCCGCCAAGATCGACAACGTGAGCAGCGGCCCCCACAGCCACGGCTGCGCGTGCAGCGGCAGGGCGACGTCGCCATCGAGACGCGTCCAATCCCAGAGACCGAAGAGCCCAAGCACCAGGACCGGCGAGAGCGCGAGCCCGGTCATCTGACCGATCGCGAGCGAGACGGCGAGTGCCCGTGATTCGACCGGACCTTGGGACACCTCATCGAGCGTCTGGAGGATCGACGGATCGACGGGGGTGGTGGTCGATACCAATGGCAGGGTGATCCCGGAAAGCATGGGGGGAAGGTACTCGCGGATCGATCGATCGTTCGGGGAGCGTGTTCTTGGGAATCCGGAACCATCTCATCCATGGGTTGGGCGAACATCGGAAGACGCATGGCCACCGAGGCATCGCTCAACACGCCCCCGACCCTGCCCTGGCGGCAGCGGTATCTCGCGGCCGAGTTCGT
>JBMSXH010000177.1:0-5744 GCA_049425445.1 Phycisphaerales bacterium
CTCTCCTATCTCCTCGTCTCCTCTTCTCCTCTTCTCCTCTTCTCAAGAACAACCTGTCTCCTGCGCCCGCGACGCCCGACCTGCCGCAAAACTCCGGAGGTGTCAAGACGCTTCGGTTCTCGGACGCACCTCTTTTTGCATCCCCACATTTCGTTGTTTGATGTCTTGCAGACACTAGATCTAGGGGTAGCATGCCGCCGATTCAGGGTCGGAGGCACGATGTGCCGGACCGTCCCGGAGTCTCTACGTGGGAGGCCGTCCCAGGCATTGAAGGGAGCCCTCTCGGCACGCTCTCGGCGTCGGAACGCTCCCTCGGGAGCCCCCTCCGGCGGGTTTCAGAGTCGCCGGGTCGCGATGTGTCGCGGCGCCGTTCGACTCCGGTCGGAGTGCCCGGCCGGTCAGGCAGGAGGTCGGTGACCCGATGGCAGTTCTCTGCGACACCCAGATCCAAGAACTCGTCGGGATCGAGCCCTTCGAGCCGGCCCGAAAGCGGGCTGGCACCGTCTCCTTCGGGGTCTCGAGCTACGGCTACGACGTCCGGGTCGGCACCCGCTTCAAGATCTTCACCAACACCGTGAGCGGCGGCGTCGCGGTGGTCGACCCCAAGCGGTTCCGAGACGACCTCTTCGTGAGCGTCGACACCGCATCGACCGGGCTCGACCACATCGTGATCCCGCCCAACTCCTTCGCACTCGCGGAGACCGTCGAGGTCTTCTCGATCCCCCGGGACGTGATCGCGATCTGTGTCGGAAAGTCGACCTACGCCCGCTGCGGCATCATCGTGAACGTGACTCCGCTCGAGCCGGAGTGGCGGGGCAAGGTCACCCTCGAGATCTCGAACACAACTCCGCTGCCTGCCAAGATCTACGCCAACGAAGGCATCGCCCAGATCCTCTTCCTCAAGGCCGACCGGGTCTGCGCGACGAGCTACGCGGACAAGGGCGGCAAGTATCAGGATCAGGTCGGCCTGACCCTGCCCCTCGTCGACGGCGAGACCGCCGACGGGGTCGGGGAATCCCGCCCGTCGCCGCTCGCTGGCCAGGCCGCCCATGCTTGCTGCGGCGGCTCGGCGATGCATCCGGCTCGCCAAACCAACCTTTCCAGTCCCACGCCCGTTCCGACGGGCTGATCCGACCCCTCGGTCGGACCCCCCCCCCCGGGCGGACGCCCGCGGAACCCTCCGACGGTTCCGCGGGGTCGCGCCGCCTTCCGATTCAACGCCAACGCTCGCCGCTCGTTCCAGACCTCATTCGCTTCTTCCTTTCCCTCATTCCCCCCCGGACGGACCCGTCAACATGAGGATCAACCGTCGCTTCACGAAGCCCGGCACCGACGTCTACAGCACCTTCGAGTGGACCACGCGATCGAGCCGCATCACCAATGCGGACGGTTCGACCGTGTTCGAGATGAAGGACGCGGAGGTTCCCGCCGGATGGAGCCAACTCGCGACCGACATCATCGTGAGCAAGTACTTCCGCAAGGCGGGCGTCCCGCAGAAGGGCCCCGACGGCAAGCCGCTGCTCGACGAGCAGGGCAAGACCGTGCTCGGCTCGGAGAAGTCGGCGCGGCAGGTCGTCCATCGTCTCGCGGGCTGCTGGCGAAGCTGGGGCGAGAAGCACGGCTACTTCGATTCGAAGGAGGACGCGCAGGCGTTCTACGACGAGCTGGCCCACATGCTGCTTTCGCAGAAGGCCGCGCCGAACAGCCCGCAGTGGTTCAACACCGGCCTCTCCTACGCCTACGGCATCACCGGTCCGGCGCAGGGGCACTGGATCGCCGACCCCGTCGCCGGCGACGTCCGTCTGGCCGACGATGCCTACAGCCACCCCCAGCCGCACGCGTGCTTCATCCAATCGGTGCGTGACGACCTCGTCGGCGAGGGCGGCATCATGGACCTCTGGACCCGCGAGGCCCGCCTCTTCAAGTACGGCTCGGGCACCGGCACCAACTTCTCGCAGCTTCGCGGCGAGAACGAGCCGCTCTCGGGCGGCGGCCGCAGCAGCGGCCTGATGAGCTTCCTCAAGATCGGCGACCGCGCCGCGGGCGCGATCAAGTCCGGCGGCACCACCCGCCGCGCCGCCAAGATGGTCTGCCTCGACGTCGATCACCCCGACATCGAGGAGTTCGTCAACTGGAAGGTCCGCGAGGAGATCAAGGTCGCGTCGCTCGTCGAGGGCTTCAAGAAGCTCCCGAAGGAGCAGCAGGAGATCGCCGCGAAGCTCGGCCTCAAGCTCGACTACGACTTCAACGGCGAGGCGTACCTCACCGTCAGCGGCCAGAACTCCAACAACTCCGTCCGCATCACCGACGCCTTCCTCGACGCGGTCGACGCCGATGCGGACTGGGTGCTCACCCGCCGCACCGACGGCGCCCCCGCCAAGACCGTGAAGGCCCGCGAGCTCTGGCAGCAGATCTCCTTCGCCGCGTGGCGATGCGCCGATCCCGGCGTCCAGTACGACACCACCATCAACGCCTGGCACACCTGCCCCGCGGGAGGACGCATCAACGCGAGCAATCCCTGCTCGGAGTACATGTTCCTCGACAACACCGCGTGCAACCTCGCGTCGATCAACCTGCTGCTCTTCCTCGACCCGAAGAGCCGCACCTTCGACTGGGAGGGCTACGAGCACGCGATCTCGATCTGGACGATCGTCCTCGAGATCTCCGTGCTGATGGCGAGCTTCCCGTCGAAGGAGATCGCCGAGCTCAGCTGGAAGTACCGCACCCTCGGCCTGGGCTACGCCAACCTCGGCGCGATGCTCATGCAGTGCGGCATCCCCTACGACAGCGAGGAAGGCCGCGCCCTGTGCGGCGCGCTCACCGCGATCCTCACCGGCCGCAGCTACGCGACGAGCGCGATGATGGCCGCCGAGCACGGCCCCTTCGCGGGCTTCGAGGACAACCGCGACTCGATGCTGAAGGTCATGCGGAACCACCGCCGCGCGGCCCTCGGCGTGCCGCGGCAGAGCAGCCAGTGGGAGGACCTTCGGATCCGCCCGGTGCCGATCGACCACGAGGCGCTGCAGCAGCCGGCCCTCGCGACCCGCATCCGCAACGCCGGCGACCTGCTCGAGCGGGCGGTCCGCGCCTGGGACGACGCCCTCGCCCTCGGCGAGCGTCACGGCTACCGCAACGCGCAGGTCTCGGTGATCGCTCCGACCGGCACCATCGGCCTGCTGATGGACTGCGACACCACCGGCGTCGAGCCCGACTTCGCCCTGGTCAAGTTCAAGAAGCTCGCCGGCGGCGGCTACTTCAAGATCGCCAACCAGTCGCTCCGCCCGGCGCTCTCGGCGCTTGGCTACGAGACGAAGCAGGTCGACGACATCCTCGCCTACGTCATGGGACGCCTGTCCCTCGACGTGTCGATGCCCGCGAGCGACGGAACCGCCTCCGCGAAGAACTTCCGGAGCTGGCTCGTCGAGAAGGGCTTCGAGGGCGAGGATCTCGTCGCGATCGAGAACCAGCTGCCCGCGGTCTTCGAGCTGCCCTTCGCCTTCTCGGCGTGGAGCATGCCCGAGCGCATCCTCAAGGCCCTCGGCCTCGATCCCGGCGCCGCTCGCCAGGACTTCTCCTTCAATGGACTCAAGGCCCTCGGTCTGAACCAGAAGCAGATCGACTTCCTCAACCGCGAGGTCTGCGGCACCGGCACCGTCGAGGGCGCCCCGCACCTCCGCGAGGAGCACCTGCCCGTCTTCGACTGCGCCAACCGCTGCGGCACGATCGGCCAGCGCTTCATCGCCAGCGACGGGCACATCCAGATGATGGCCGCCGCGCAGCCGTTCATCTCCGGCGCGATCTCCAAGACCATCAACCTGCCCTCCGAGGCGTCGGTCGAGGACATCGCCGCGTGCTACCGGATGAGCTGGGAGCTCGGCCTCAAGGCCAACGCGCTCTATCGCGACGGCTGCAAGCTGAGCCAGCCGCTCTCGACCAAGAGCGACGCCGCCGAGGAGGCCGCGATGGAGGAGGTCTCGCCCGAGGAGGACGAGGCCGCCGAGCTCGTCGAGGCGAAGGTCGAGGAGGCCCCGCGCTTCATCGAGCGGATCGTCGAGAAGGTGATCGAGCGTCCGATGCGCCGCCGCCTGCCCGACACCCGCGAGAGCGTCACCCACAAGTTCAACGTCGCCGGCCACGAGGGCTACCTCATCGTCGGCCTCTACGAGGACGGTTCGCCGGGCGAGCTCTTCATCACCATGGCCAAGGAAGGCTCCACCATCGGCGGCCTCATGGATTCGCTCGGCACCGCGATCAGCGTGGCCCTGCAGTACGGCGTGCCGGTCGAGAGCCTCGTCACCAAGTTCGCGCACCAGCGGTTCGAGCCGATGGGGATGACCGCCAACTCGGACATCCCCTTCGCCAAGAGCCTCGTCGACTACATCTTCCGATGGCTCGGCATGCAGTTCATCGACGGCTATCGCGAGCGGAACGCCCCCGTGCGTGCCTCCCGCGCCGCCGCCGAGACCGCGCCCGCGGACTCCCGCACCACCCAGGAGGAACGTGCATGGAACCAGTCCCGCACCGACCGGACGCTCGCATCGCCCGGCGCCCCGGCCGGTTCGAAGAGCCCCTCGCCGCAGTCCTCGACCCGCACCAGCCCCGCGTCCGAGACCGAGGCCGCACCGAGCCATCCTCGGGTGATCGTGACCGAGCAGTTCGCGGAGGTCGTCGAGACGATCGACGGTGATCGCCAGCGAAGGACGACCATCGCCTCCGCGTCGGTCAGCTCGCTCGACCAGTCCAACGCCAATCTGATGGGCGACGCCCCGGCGTGCGACGTCTGCGGCTCGATCACCGTCCGCAACGGCAGCTGCTACCGCTGCCTCAACTGCGGACAGTCGATGGGCTGCAGCTGACGCCGACGTCCACCCGTGTCGCGGCGCGTCCCGGGCGCCGCATTCCTCCCGCAATACCGCCCCGCGGCGCGAGACCGCGAGGCGAACGAACCCGAGTCCCTTTCGTCGCGGTCAACCGTCGTGCCCCGTCAGGGCCACGACGGCCGGGAACGCGAAGGAAGTCGGGAACGGCCGGACGCACCTCCCCTCCGACCGCGTCCGGACCGATGGGTGATGGGGCCACGCCGTTGCAGGCGTCGGCCCGGCGAGTGCAGAAGGACCTCCTTGCCTGGTCGGGCGAGCACGGAGTCCGCAGAGTCCGACCCCCCGGTCCCGGCCGGGGAAGCCCCGCTCTGGCAGTGCCCCATCACCTTTGGTGAATCGCCGCCCCCCCCCCCCCCCGCCGGGGGCGGTCTTTTTGGGGTGCGATGCGAACGCCGCTGTTCGCGCGCCGCGTGCGGCCCAACAACTCGGCGGAAGCGGTCCGCTTCGAACCACTGTTCCTCGAACGTCCGCGCCAACCTCACGCGGCCGGACCGACCCACCCACCGGTTGCCCGGTCTGGCCGGTCACGGCACACTCAAGCCATGAAAACCATCTCCGTCCTGTCCGTCTTCGCAGCCCTCCTCGGGCTCGGCGGCTGCGTGGTGGTCATCGGCAACAGTTCGACCGCCGACCGGCCCGCAGCCTCGAAGCTCGCCGTGGACGCGGTGAATGCCGACGCGGTCCGAAGTCCCCTCATCCATCACGTCGTCTTCATCCGCCTCGCCGATCCATCGCAGGCGCCTGAGCTCCTCGCCGACTGCGATCGCCTGCTGCCGACCATCCCGGGCGTCGTCTCGTACTGGCGCGGCACGCACTTCGACATGGGCCGTGCGAACGTGATCGGCGACTACGCGGTCGGACTCG
>JBMSXH010000178.1:0-5737 GCA_049425445.1 Phycisphaerales bacterium
CCCCCCCCCCCCGCAGGGGTCACTTGCGAAGGCCGAGGCGGCGGATCAGCTCGAGGTACCGCTCGCGATCGCTCGCGGCGAGGTACTTGAGCATGCGGTTGCGCTGCCCGACCATCAGGAGCAGCCCGCGGCGCGAGCTGTGATCCTTCGGGTGAAGCCTGAAATGATCCTGAAGGTGGTTGATCCGCTCGGTGAGCAGGGCCACCTGGACCTCGGGAGAGCCGGAGTCGCCGTCGTGACGGCGATTGCTCTCGACCACACGCTGCTTGTCGATCGTTTCGACGCTCATGTCGTGTCGGCGCTCTTGGACCGGAGCCCATTTCAGCCAGCGGTGCGGACGACGCCACCGCCGGGACTCGGGCTGCTTGGGGAAAGACGAATCGGGGAAGATAGCAGACCACCCCGCGAAGGGAAGACCGCACTTGGGAGTCTCCGAGAAGCTTCGGGAGGGGTCGGTCCCGAATGCGGTTCGGTTCGGGTCGCTCGCGGCCCCGCCGGGAACCGTCGCCACGACCGTGACCCCGATCGAGACCCTCCCGCGGGGTATTCTCGACGGCCCAGGAGCCAGATCCGGATGCCCGACGACCTGCCCGCCAGCCCGCTTTCGGAAGCCAGAACCCACCTTCTCGAGCAGATCGCTCGTCTCGAGCAGGGCGGAGGAGCCAAGGGCGCCGAGCGGCAGCACCGCCATGGTCGCCTGACCGCCCGGGAGCGGCTCGATCGCCTGTTCGACCCCGGCACGCCGCGGTTCGAGTGCGGGCTCTTCGCCGCCTACGGGATGTACCGCGAGCACGGAGGGGCCCCGGCGGCGGGGGTCGTGACCGCTCTCGGATCGATCGAGGGCCGGCCGACGATGGTCGTCGCCAACGACGCGACGGTGAAGGCCGGCGCGTTCTTCCCGATGACCTGCAAGAAGATCATTCGAGCGCAGGCGATCGCCGAACGGTCGCGCGTGCCGCTGGTCTACCTCGTCGACAGCGCGGGCGTCTATCTGCCGCTGCAGGAGGACGTCTTCCCCGACACCGACGACTTCGGGCGCATCTTCCGCAACAACGCGGTGATCTCGGCGCAGGGCATCCCGCAGCTCGCCGCGATCATGGGCAACTGCGTCGCGGGCGGCGGCTACCTGCCGGTCCTCTGCGACACGCTCGTGATGACGGAGGGCAGCGGCCTCTATCTGGCCGGCCCGGCGCTCGTGAAGGCCGCGATCGGGCAGGACGTCTCGAGCGAGGAGCTCGGCGGAGCGCTGATGCACGCGGAGATCTCCGGCACGATCGACTTCCGCGAACCCGACGACCCGGCGGCGATCGAGCGCGTCCGGCGCTTGATGTCCGCGGTCGAGAGCGCCCGGCGCGAGCCGGCGCCGCCGGTTCCGCCACGCGATCCGTCTCGGACGGGACGCGATCTCTTCGAGATCTTCCGCAGCGGGCCGGGAAGCCAGTACGACGTGCGGGACCTCCTCGCGTGCGTGGTCGACGCGGAGAGCCTCGACGAGTATCGCGGCGAGTTCGGTCGGAGCATCGTCTGCGCCTTCGCGCGGATCGGCGGATTCCCCTGCGGCATCGTCGCCAACCAGCGGAAGCTCACCGAGCGTGCGATGCCCGGCGGCAAGGCCGGACCGGCGAAGTCCATGAACATGCCGGGGGTCATCTACGACGACAGCGCCGACAAGACCGCCCGCTTCATCATGGACTGCAACCAGAAGCGGATTCCGCTGCTCTTCCTGCACGACACCACCGGCTTCATGGTGGGCCGCGACAGCGAGCAGGGCGGCATCATCCGTGCGGGCGCGAAGCTGGTGAACGCGATGAGCAACTGCGTGGTGCCGAAGGTCGTGCTCATGACCGGATCGAGCTACGGCGCCGGCAACTACGCGATGTGCGGCCGCGCGTTCGATCCGTTCCTGACCCTGGCATGGCCGGGCGCCAAGTGCGCGGTGATGGGTGCCGCGCAGGCGGCGGGCACGCTGCTTCAGATCGATCTCGCGGCCCGCGAGCGTCGGGGAGAGAAGATCGACGAGGCCGAGCGGAAGGCGCTCCTCGACGCGATCACCGCGAGCTACTCCGAGCAGCAGGACGTGCTCTACGGAGCCGCGCGGGGCTGGGTCGACCGCATGATCGATCCGCTCGACACCCGCGCCGAACTCGTGTTCGCGATGCGGCTGGCGGCGGGAAGTCCGATGGACGCGCCCTTCCGCACCGGCGTGCTGCAGACCTGAGCCGAGGTCAGTTCCGGCGTCGCCGCGAGCCGGCGATTCCGAACGCCGCGAGGATCGTCGGCACCGCGGGGGCTGGCACCACCGTGTAGTCGATCACGAGTCTTGGCCGGCCGCCGGGCAGTTCGTTGTTCCGCGAATCGAACCGCCGTGCGGTGCCCATCTGCGTCTCGTCGCCGATCAGGATCCAGCCGAAGTTCGCCGAGGCGTTCTCGATCCAGGCGATCACGTCCTGTCGCATGCCCTCGCTCGAGACGCCGTAGGCGCCGTTCTCGCCGACCGTGAGGGTGGCGCTCGACTCCGCGGCGAAGTCACCGCCGGGGTTCGACCAGAACGAGGCGTCGAAGAAGGTGTTGAACCAGGTCGCGGAGCCGGGGGTCGCCGGTGCGCCGGAACCTTCGTTTCCGGAAGCGTCGGAGGTTCCCTCGCCCCACGCGGCACCGACGCGATGCAGATCGATCGCGGTCTCCGCGCCGCCGCCCTGCGTGAGGGACAGTTCGAGCGACACCGAGTGGATCTCGATGTCCTCGCCTCCGATCGAATCGATGAACGCGGCCAGATCGAACGAGAGCAGTCCCCGCCGCCTCAGTCCCTGGTTGTTCATGCCCGCGAAGAACCACTCGCCGGCGCCGTTGGCGAGGGGAACGGTCGTGTACTCGTAGAGCGTCGCGTCGAGCGAAGCGTCGAGGGTGGCGATCTCCGCCGAGGCGGAGGCGGCGATCGAACCGGCGGCGAGGGTGGCGGCGGCAAGCGTGCCGCGGGCAACCGTGGACATCGAAGGTTCCTTTTCCCGTGACGCAGGACCGATCGAACCGTAACCCCGCGAATGGCGTCCGCCAGCGGCGAATGGTGGAATTCCAGGAGTCGGTCCGATCGAGGTTCGATGGCGCGGGCTTCGGCGTTCCGAGTTCCGGACGGCTTGGCGATCGCTTCCTACGATCCGCCGCATGTCACGATCGCCGCTCGGTCCGCTCGTCGTCGCAACCTCGAATCCCCACAAGATCGAGGAGATCTCGGCGGTCCTCGCGCCACTGGGTCTCGAGGTTCTCGGTCTTGCCGAGGCTGGCGGCGGATCGCTGCCCGAGCCCGAGGAGAACGGGGCGACCTTCGAGGAGAACGCGCGGATCAAGGCGATCGCGTACGCCGCGATGCTCGGCGTGCCATGCCTCGCCGACGATTCCGGGCTCGAGGTCGATGCTCTCGGCGGCGAGCCGGGGGTGCGGAGTGCGCGCTGGTCCGGCACCGACGGCGACCGCGCGACGCGGGATGCGGCGAACAACCGCAAGCTCGTCGAGCGGATCGCGACGGTGCCCGAGCGGGATCGCGCCGCCCGATTCGTGTGCGCGATGTGCCTGGCGTCGCCCGATGGCTCCATCGTCGCCGAGAGCCGCGGCATCTTCGAGGGCGTGATCGTCGAGACGCCACGCGGCACGAACGGATTCGGCTACGACCCACACCTGTTGCTGCCCGGCGAGGGCCGGACCAGCGCCGAGCTCTCTTCCGCGGAGAAGAACGCTCGCAGCCATCGTGGCGCCGCCGCGCGGGCGATCGCCTCACGGCTCGTCGAGGCGCGAGGCGGCTGACATGCCACCATCGGTGTCGCTCACGGTCCTCGATCTCCGCGAGCAGCGGTACTCCTGCCATGGCTGCGGCGACTGCTGCCGAGACTTCAGCGTGCAGTTGCGCGACGAGGATCTCGATCGGTTGCGCGATCAGCGCTGGGAGGAGCGGCTCGGGGAATCGGTGACGGTCGAGTTCCGAGGGCGACGCTATCTGCGGCAGCAGCCCGATGGCGCCTGCCTGTTCCTGCAACCGGACGGGCTCTGCCGCATCCACGCCGAGTTCGGCTTCGACGAGAAGCCCGTCGCCTGCCGCCTGTTTCCCTTCAACCTCGCACCCGATGCAGGCGGCGTGCGGGCCGGTCTCAACTTCGCCTGCTCGAGCGTGCGAGCCAATCGCGGCGCAGCCCTGTCGACCCATCGAGGCGATCTCGATCGGGCGTTGCGCGAGGTGCCGGAGGCGGCGACCATCGCGCCGCCGCGGCTCGATCGGGATCTTCGCGCCGAGCCTTCGGAGGAGCACTCGATCGCGGAGGGCCTCGACGCGTGGCTGAAGCGCCCGGGCGTGCCGCTCTCGATCCGCCTCGACGGATTCGCCTGGCTCGCGCAGTCGCTCGGCGCCGCATCGTTCGCCAAGGTGCGAGGTCCACGGATCCGCGAACTCGTCGATCTGCTCGTCTCGGCCTTGCCGGGCGAACTCGATCACCTGCCGGTCGAGCCGCCCGGTGGCGGGCAGCGGCGCATGCTGCGGCAGGCGGTCTTCGCGCGGATCGAGGATCCACGGTTCACCGGGGACGAGCGCAAGCCGTCGATTCGCGCGAGGCTCTCGCAGTGGAACCGAAGTCGGCGCTTCAGCCGCGGCCGTGGCGCCGTGCCGTCGCTCGCGCGAGGCTGGCGCCTGCCGGAGGACTTCGAGTCGATCGAGGCGATGCCGAAGGTCGGCGCGACCGGCGAGGTCGCGGACCTCGTGCTTCGATGGCTGCGGGCGTCGCTCCTTGGAGGACGTGCGTGGGGCACCGGCTACTACGGGTGGCCGATCGCCGACGGTGTGCAGGCGCTCGCGCTCGATGCGGCATGTCTTGGATGGCTGGCACGGGCCCACGCCGCGGGCGAGGGCAAGGCCGCCGTCGATCTCGCGTCGGTCGCGGAGGCCCTGGGGCGCATCGATCGCGCTCGGGGACGCGCGGTCTGGCTCGGCAGCGCCGGCGAGCGACTGCGGCTGCGCTACTTCGCCGCCGACGACGGCCTGCGTCGGCTCGTTCGCGCCAACTGGTGACGCGCCGATCAGCTCACTCGGTCGGCGGCGGTTCCGGCACCCTCGTCCGCGTGAAGGGCCACACCGGGTAGGTGCGGCCATTCAGGGTCGCCCCGATCGCGGTGCCTCGAACCAACAGGTGGTAGGTGACCAGCAGCGGGATCGTCACGAGCGCCATCATCAAGAGCATCTTCGGAAGCCCCGGGAACTCCCACCGCCGGAAGAGCGCCGGGATGAAGATCGCCAGCGGAAGGTGCAGCAGGTAGATCCAGTAGGAGGCGTCGACGAGGTACCGCACCGCGGGGTTCACCCGACGCAGCACCCGTTCGCTTGCTCCGGCGAGGCCAAGAAGCAGCAGGCACGCGGTCGCGGCCTGAAGCAGTTGGGCGATCAGGAACACTCCGTGGTAGGCCGGCGATTCGGCGCCGCGATCCGGATCGAACAGGATCACGTAGCAGGCGATCGTCGCGATGGTGGCGAACAGGAGCGACAGCACGCCGGCGGCGAGCCGTACCCAGCACCATCGCTGAAGATCCACGAGGAGACCGGGTACGCCGTAGGCGATCCAGCCGATCGCGAAGTAGAAGCCGTAGAGCGCCATGACGGACCACTCCGGGCGCCATGACTCGGTGGCGTCGATGCCCGGGCCCTTCATGGGCAGCATCAGCAGGAACGCGACGGCGACGAGGATCGGCAGTCGAAACCACC
>JBMSXH010000179.1:0-5732 GCA_049425445.1 Phycisphaerales bacterium
CCGCGCAGGCGAGGTTGCAGCGGAAGAGCGGCTCGAGCATGAGGACGAGCGGATACCGCTTGCGACCGCGAAGCTTCTGCGAGAGCACGTAGCTCGCGACGGTCCACATCTGGGCGATTGGTACGGCCATCGGTTGGGGGTCTCGGCGATCGGATCGCGATCGGGGCTGCTCGTCGTTCCGGCGGAACTTCACGCCCCTCTCGGGCGCGGAGGCTCCGTCGCAAAGGTCTCTTCCTCCACCACTTCCGACGACGCTTCCCAGCAAGGGCTCCCGAGGGACTCCCAGACCGGGTCGCAGGTGGAGGACCATGATCGCCGGGAGGGGAAGGTCCGGGAGGATCCGTCCGCCGCGGCGAGGGTGGGGAATCCTACCGAAAAAAGTTCGGTCTCCACGATCCCGCGGCGATCCTCGTCGTAACGCGGCAATGGTCTGCCCCCTCCTCGCCCCGCCACGTCGTGCGTCGCGTCGCGTTCGCGACGCCGGTCGCGCGGGCGGGACTCCGACCCGCAATCGGCTTCCGCGGGAGTGCCGAGGGCGGCGAGGTTTCGCACCGGGCGATCGGCCCCGCCTCGACTCGCCTCCTTCGGTCCGATCGCCTCGCCGCGGGCTCGAAGGCCTTTCGGATACGCTCCGCCGTTCGCCGGAGCAGTTCCATCGCGGGATGGCGTGGGCTCGGGTTCCCTTCTCGGGAACGCTCTCGTTCCGGCATGCGGATCGGCTTCTCCGGCGTGCCGCCGGGTGGAACCGTGGAGACGAGTCGGGCCTTTGGCCCGCGATGCGTGCGGAGGCGACGGTGCCCGACCTCGGGAAGTCCCAGGAAGCCCGGACCGACGAGCAGTTGCTCGTCGCCTATCGCGAAGGCGAGCGAGCCGCCTTCGAGACGCTCATCGGGCGCTACCGGCACGAACTGCTCAACTTCCTGACGCGGTTCCTCGGGAACCGCGCGGCGGCGGAGGACGTCTTTCAGGAGACGTTCCTGCAGATCCATCTCTCCGCGGAGAGCTTCGACGCCACCCGCACCTTCAAGCCGTGGCTCTTCACGATCGCCGCGAACAAGGCTCGCGACCTTCATCGACGCCAGAAGCGTCGCCAGGCCGCGAGCCTGTCCGCGCCGGTCGGGAACCACGACGAGGGCGCGAGCTTCGTCGATCTGCTCGCCGGCGACGACGAGACGCCCGATCAGCCCGTCGCTCGGGCCGAGGAGGCGGCGCGGATCAAGGCGGTGGTCGAGGACCTGCCGAGCCACTACCGCGAGATCCTGCTTCTCTCCTACTTCCACCGCATGAGCTATCAGCAGATCGCCGAGACGCTTTCGGTGCCGCTGGGAACGGTCAAGAGCCGCCTGCACAGCGCGGTGGCGACCTTCGCCGACCAGTGGCGCATCGCCCAGACGCGAACCGGCCCCTCGGATGCCACCGCGTGATCGCCCGCCCCGCCTGCCTGCGCACGATGGAGTCCCCTCGGTGACCGAACCGCACGAATCCTCCGAGACGCCTGGCGTCGCGCTGACCGAGGCGGACGCCGCCGCGGTCGATGCCCTGATCGAGGCCGAGTTCGAGCTCGATCGCGTCCCCGCCGACCTGCAAAGTCGCGCCGCCGCCGCGCTGGCGGTCTTCCGCCGACTCGAGGCCGTTCCGGGCGCCGAGGCCGACGACGCCTCGATCGACTCCCTCGTCGATGCGACGCTGCTTCGCATCGATCGACACGAGGACGAGCAGGCCGCGCGGCTCTCCTACCGCGAACACACCGAGGCCGGGAGCGTCTCGCGAGCGCGACTGCGGTTCGCGGACCTCGTCGGGGTCGCCGCGATCGCCATCCTCGCGGCCTCGATCGCGATCCCGCTGATGAGCCACGTCCGCACGAGCCGCGGCATCGCCGCGTGCGGCGACGGCATGCGATCGCTCGGCGGAGGGTTTGCGGCCTTCGCGAACGATCATCAAGGCAACATGCCCTTCGCCGCGAGCCTCGTGCCAGGGCTCGACTTCGGCAGCGGCCGCTTTCCGATGTCAAACGACTACCGCCACGGGGATCAGTTGCGCACGCTCGCCGACGAAGGCTACTGCGACGGCGCGAACTGCCTGGGCTGCCCGAATCATCCGACGCCCGGCGGCACCTACAGCTTCCGGGTGCCTGCGAACGCGGCGGAACTGCGCATGGATCTCGTCCCCACGCTCGTCATCGTGGGCGATCGCAATCCGGTGATCGAACTGGTCCTCGGCGGCGAGCGGGTGCAGGTCGAGA
This sequence comes from Phycisphaerales bacterium, assembly GCA_049425445.1. GTDB lineage: Bacteria > Planctomycetota > Phycisphaerae > Phycisphaerales > SM1A02 > VGXO01. The sequence goes on from JBMSXH010000179.1 coordinate 2,243, forward strand.
TGTGCTCTCCCGAACACGCAGACCGCGGCCAGAACGTGATGCGCGGCGACGGCTCGGTCGTGTTCCTCCGCGATCCGCGCCTCCGCGGCGGCGAGCGTCCCGACAACATCTGGCTGCCGGTCGCCGGCCATCAGGGACTGTCGGGCGAGTTCGCGACGGTCGAGGGCGACATCTTCCTGCTCAACTGAGTCGGATCGCTCGCGTCCGAAGCGTCTCGCTCCCGGCTCAGCGCGTTCGCACGCGACGATCCCCGCAGTCGACGACGCGCGACGAACGTGAACACGCGCCTGCGGGACTCGACGCCGGCGGCGATGGCTCGGCCCATCACGAGATCGTCCAGCCCGAGGATCTCCGTCGGGGCTCGCGTTTCACCGAGTCGGTCGCCTTCACGCGGCGCTTCGGATGGCCAGGAGATCGCCCGGTGCGGATCAGGGCTCTGCCGGCAGGGTCGCCTTCCACTTCGCCGCCTCGGCGTCGTGACCGGACTGCGGCTCGACTTCGTGCCACGCCTCGAAGGCGTCGACGAGGCCGCGTCGGGCTTCGATCGAGCGGGGGTGGTCGGGACCGAGCGAGGCGGACAGCAGCGCTCGGCCCTCCTCGATCGACGCGACGGCCTGCGAGAATCGTCCCATCGCCAGCAGCGTGCGGCCTCGGTACATCAGGAACACGCCGATGTTCCAGTGGGTTGCCGGCAGGGCGCGCCGTGCCCGCACAAGCACGTCGTCGAGCGTGCCGAGCGAGTCGTCGAAGCGGCCGACCGCGCGGTAGATCGCTCCGAGATTCGCGAGGGCGATGATCGTCGTCGCGGCATCGGGGCCGTTGTTGCGCTCCGTCGCGGCGAACCCCTCCTCGAGGATCGGCAGCGCCTCCTCGTATCGGCCGAGTTCGTTGAGCACCACCCCGATGTTGCGACGGGTCGAGACCGCCATCGGATGCTCCGATCCGAAGGCCTCGACGATCCTCGGCAACGCGCTCTCGAGCACCGCCAGCGATTCGTCGTTGCGGCGCGCCGACTGCAGGAAGACGCCGAAGTTGACCTCGATCGTGAGCCGCTGCGGATCGTTCGCCGGCAGCACCTCCGCCGAGAGGCGCATGGCATCGCGATACAGCACCTCCGAGGCCGCAAGATCGCCGAGGCGGCGCTGTCGAAGCGCGAGATTCTGGATCGACCGAATCGTCTCGGGGTGCCGCTCGCCGAGGAGCCGCAGACGCTTCGCGACGATCTCCGTCTCGATCTCGGCGGCCTGCTCGAGCATCCCGCCCATGCCGAGCAGCACCGCCTGATCGCCGCGGGCCACCAGCGTGCTCGGGTGATCGCCGCCGAGTTCCGCCGTCATCTCGGCGACGAGCGGCTCGATCGCGGCCAGCGCCTCCTCGAGCCGACCTCGGTCGGAGAGGCTGTTCACGTAGCCCAGCCGCATGATGAAGCGACTCGGATCGCGGCGAAGGCTCTCGTTGACGCCTCGAAGCTCGCCCAACTCGATCGCCTGCGAGACCTCGCGGCGGAGTTCGAGCGACTCCTCGAAGCGCCCGAGCTGCTCGAGCGCGTACGCCTGGGCGTCGACGAGGCGCAGGTCTCGGCCCCCTCCCGCGTCGAGGGTCTCCCGCTCCAGCATGCGATGGACCTCGAGCTCGCGCTCGAACCCCTCCGCGGTGTTCTCGAAGCTCGAGGCGAAGGCGCGGCCGGTCTCGACGCGCACCGAGTCGCCCGGCGGCAGGATGCGCTGGGCAACCGTCCAGATCTCGGCGATCTCGGCGGCCATCTCGTCCGCTCGACCCAGGCGCTGCAGCGCAGCGTACTCCTGGTTCACCGCCCGGATGAACGTCTCGCTGCGACCGACCGCGGGTTCGAGCAGATCGCGGGCCTGCCGCGCGGCGTCGAGCGCGTCCTCGTGAAATCCGAGGGCGTTGCAGGTCTCGGCGACGGCGACGAGCAGTCGTCCCGCCACGATCGGCTGGCCGGGGAACTCCGCAAGGATCGTCGAGGGAAGGTCGGCGAGCAGCCCCACGTCGATCGCGCGGCGGGCGAGATCGGTGAAGTCGACGCCGACGAGAGCCGCTTCAAGCGACTCGCGACGAGCCGCGTCCGACTCGGGAACCTGCGCGAGCACGGTGTCGCGAAGATCGACCCCGAGCCGGCCGACGTCGATCGCCGAGAGGCTCGCCTCCTGGAACGCCGCAACCTTGGCCAACTCCGCCCGGCGCGTCGCTTCGGCCTCGAGCGCCGACTCGGCCCGTGCACGCTCGCGGGCCTCGCCGTCGAGCGCCGCCTCGGCGCGGCTCCGTTGCTGCGACTCCGACAGGCCGAAGGCGATCGCGATGCCCGTCGCGGCCGCGAGGGCCAGGAACGAGAAGCCCCCCGCCGCCACGAGCGCCTTGTGGCGTCGTGTGAAGGCTCGCACTTGATACGCCGTGCTCGGCGGCGCCGCGGCGACCGGTTGGCCGGTCAGGAGTCGCTCGAACTCCTCCTTCAGTTCGCCCGCGGAGGGATATCGATCGGCGGGATCGACCGAGATCGCGCGGCCGACCACCCACTCGATCTCGCCGCGCAGGCGTCTCGCCATCGCACGGTCGCGGCAGACGGTGGAGAGTCGCGCAATCTCCGGACTGGCCGCCGCCTGCAGCCGCCTCGCCAACGAGGTCCCCTTGGGAGACTCCAGCGCCGGCCGTCCAGCCAGAACCCGGAAGGCGACGAGCCCGAGCGAGTACACGTCGCTTCGGGTGTCGAGGCGATCCGCCTCGAGCGCCGCGGCCTCCGGGCTCATGTACTCCGGAGTTCCGATCACGTGACCGAGGCGCGTGGAGCCCTCGCCAGTGGCGTGGTCGTCGCCCTCTCCCAGGACCTTGGCGATGCCGAAGTCGACGACCTGCACGCGCGGCCCGGCCTCGGTCTCCTGCACGAGCACGTTCGCGGGCTTGAGGTCGCGATGCAGCACGCCTTGACGATGGGCGGCCGCCACGGCGTCGGACAGATCGCGCAGGACCCGCAATCGGGTCGCGAGATCGGGAGCCGAGTCGTCGATCCAGCGGTCGATCGCGCGACCGGTGACGAGATCCATCGCGAACCACGGCAGCCCGCCGGCGGTCACGCCCGCCTCGAGCAGTCGGACGATCCCCGGATGGCGCAGGCGGACGAGCACCTGACGCTCCCGCTCGAACCGTGCGAGCGCACTGGCGCCGCGTTCGATTCCGACGAGCACCTTGATCGCGACCTCGCGTTCGAAGGGCTCGCGCTGCACGGCGCGGAAGACCTCGCCGAATCCCCCCGTGCCGATCGACTCCACCAGTTCGAAGGGGCCGACCATCTCCCCCAGCCCCGGCGGCTGCAGGAGCGAGGCGGAGAGCAGCCGTCGCATCGAGCGACCGTCGAGGGGAACGCCCTCCGAGGCCGCCGCCGCGCGGGAGAAGGCCCGCTCGAACTCGGGACCCCACCCTGGCGTGTCGGTTGGTGCGTCCACTCGCGTTCCTCCCCACGCGCCGCCTACGCGGC
>JBMSXH010000180.1:0-5680 GCA_049425445.1 Phycisphaerales bacterium
CATGCCGCAAGCGTACGCGAACGCTGCTTCGACGCGACTTCGGAGCGGCTGGGGTAGATTCGTCAGATGCCCGTGATGAGGACTTCGAAGACACGCGTCGCCCGCCCTGCATTCCGGTGGATCCCCTTGCTGCTGCTCGCGGTCGGCGCTGCGACGGCGTCCTGCTCGACCATGCCGGCAGGCGACGCGCCGCCTGCGTCCCTCGAAGGCACTCGCTGGACACTTCGGACGCTCGCTGGCGGCGTGGTGACCCCGCCTCCGCCGACCCTCTCCTTCGAGGAGCCCGGCCGCGCACACGGGGATTCGGGCGTCAATCGCTTCGGCGGCGAGGCGGTCGTCGAAGGAGCCTCGATTCGTCTCGGTCCATTCATGGCGACGCGGATGGCCGGGCCACCCGACCGGATGGAACTCGAACGCCGATACCTCGAGGCGCTTGGCCAGGCGACGCGCTGGGCGATCGCGGAGGGACGGCTTGAACTCTCCGGCGCCGATGAAGTCCTCGCGACGTTCGAGCCATCGTCGCGACCGCCCTCCTGAACGCATCGCGGTCGTGCAAGGCGTATCCTCTTCGCCCTCGCGGAGGTGCATCGGGCGCACGCCGCCGTCGAAGGCTTCGCGAAGTCGCTCCCCCGGACAGAGGAACCCTCGGACGTGGCGATCGTCCTCGCGCTCTCGGCAATCTTCGGGCTCTCGATCGCGGCACCGTGGATCGCGCGAGCACTGCGTGGATTCGCGGGCTGGGGGCTCGCGATCGTGCCCGCGACGATTGCCGTCTGGCTCCTGTCGATCGCGCCCTCGGTCGTCGGAGGCGATCCGGTCCGCGCCCGCATCGAGTGGGCGCCGAGCTTCGGGCTCGATCTGACCTTCGCCATCGACGGGCTCGGTCTGCTCTTCGGCCTGCTCATCGCCGGCGTCGGTTCGCTCATCCTGATCTACGCCCGCGGATACCTCGGACCCCACTCCGGCACGCCGAGGCTGTTCGCGTTCCTGCTTCTCTTCATGGGGGCGATGCTGGGCGTCGTCTGGAGCGAGAACCTGCTCGGGCTCTTCGTCTTCTGGGAACTGACGAGCGTCAGCAGCTACCTGCTCATCGGATTCGACCATCAGCGCCCCGCGGCCCGCAAGGCGGCGCTCCAGGCGCTGCTCGTCACCGGCGGAGGCGGACTGTGCCTGCTGCTGGCGGTGATCCTGCTCGGGATCGCCGGAGGCTCGTACGAACTCCCGGTGCTGCTCGAGAACCGAGAGGCGGTGCTCGCAAGTCCGTTGCTTGCGGCGATCGTCGTGCTGGTCTGCCTCGGGGCGTTCACGAAGTCGGCGCAGTTCCCGTTCCACTTCTGGCTTCCCGGCGCGATGGAGGCCCCGACGCCCGTCAGCGCGTACCTCCACAGCTCGACGATGGTGAAGGCGGGGATCTTCCTGCTCGCGAAGCTCTCGCCGCTGCTCGCGACGGCCCCGCTCTGGGGGCCGCTGCTCACGATCTTCGGCGCGGCGACGATGGTGATCGGCGCGGTGCTCGCCTTCCGGCAGACCTACCTCAAGAGGCTTCTCGCCTACTCGACCGTCTCCTCGCTCGGCCTGATCGTGATGGCGCTCGGAATCGGCACGCAGGCCGCGCTCGTGGCCGCCTTCGCCTACCTGCTCGCCCATGCGTGCTTCAAGGGCTCGCTCTTCATGGTCGCCGGCGCGATCGACCACGGCACCGGCGAGCGCGATGCGGAGCGCCTCGGCGGCCTTCGCCGCGCGATGCCGGCCCTCTTCGCGACGGGCCTTCTCGCGGCCCTCTCGATGGCGGGGCTGCCGCCCCTGCTGGGCTTCGTCGGCAAGGAACTGGTGCTCGAGGCGTCGCTCCATGCGCCGGTCGCCTCGGGCTGGCTCGTCGGCGCGATCGTGCTCGCAGCCGCGCTCACGGTGGCGGTCGCCTGGCTCTGCGGCGTGAAGCCGTTCACCGGAGCACTGCTTGCGACACCGGAGACTCCGCACGCGCCGTCGCCGTCGCTCCTGCTCGGCCCGGCCCTGCTCGCGGCGCTCGGTCTCGCGTTCGCCCTGGCGCCGGCGGTCTCGGCAACGCCGCTTGTCGCCGCCGCCGCTGCCGCCACCGCGGGCGAGCCGATCGCGGCGAAGCTCGCCCTGTGGCATGGCCTCACGCCGGCCCTTGGACTCTCGGCGCTCGCGGTCGGTGCGGGCGTCGCCTGCATCGCCTGGCGGCGACCACTGCGAAGGCTCGTCGGACTCGGCGGGGCTCTCGATCGCTTCGGGCCGCAGGCCGCCTACGACGCCACGCTCTCCGGACTCGTCGCGCTCGCGTCTGGACAGACCCGCGTCATGCAGAGCGGGCAGCTCCGCTCCTACATCTTCATCACCGTCGGCACGGCGGTCGGTCTCGTCGGGTCCGCGCTCGTCGCCCGCGAGGCGATCGCCTTCGATCGCGCTCCGTTCGACGTCCGATGGCATGAGCTTCTGGTCGGCGCGATCATCGCCGCGGCGGCGATCGCGACGACCTTGGCGAAGACGCGACTGGCGGCGATCGCCTTCCTCGGCCTTGCCGGATACGGGGTCGCGGTGATGTTCGTGATGTTCGGCGGGCCCGACCTCGCGATGACCCAGCTCGCGGTCGAGACGCTCACCGTCGTCATCTTCGTGCTGATCTTCCGAAGGCTTCCGGAGTTCCGGACCATCTCGACACGGGTGCAGCGCACCGCCGACGCCTTCATGGCGATTGCGGCGGGGCTCCTGGTGAGTGTGCTCGCGCTCCTCGCCGCCCGCTCGACGCCCGACGGCTCGCTCGCCCGGTGGTTCGGCGAGCAGAGCTATCTCGAGGGCCACGGTCGCAACGTCGTCAACGTGATCCTCGTCGACTTCCGGGCGATCGACACGCTCGGGGAGATCACCGTGCTCGCGATCGCCGCGATCGGGGTGCTGGCGCTGCTGCGGCCCGCGAGCATGCAGGGAAGGAGGCGGCCGCGATGAAGTCGACGATCCTGCGGACCGCGACGCGGTTCCTGCTTCCGCTGCTGCTGCTCTTCGCGCTCGTCATCTTCCTGCAGGGCCACAACAAGCCCGGCGGCGGATTCGTCGGCGGACTCGTCGCCGCCGCGGCCTTCTCGCTCCACGCGCTGGCCTTCGACGCGCGGGAGACCCGTCGCATGCTCGTGGTCGATCTTCGCACGCTGATCGGCGCCGGACTGCTCGTGGCCCTCGCGAGCGCGATCCTGCCGCTCTTCGTCGGACAGCCGTTCTTCAAGGGGCTCTGGACCACGATCGAGGTTGGAGGCAACGAGATCCATCTCGGCACGCCGCTCCTCTTCGATCTCGGCGTGTTTCTGCTCGTGGTCGGCGTCGCGATGCTGATGGTGCTCACGCTGCTCGAGCCGGCAGGCCGGCGAGCCGGGGGCTCGGCATGAACCTGCTCTTCGCGGCCATCGCGGGCATCCTCTTCGCGTGCGGCATCTATCTCATGCTGCGACGCAGCATCATGCGGCTCGTGATGGGCCTCGCCCTTGTCGGGCACGCCGCCAACCTGGTGATCTTCACCGCCGCGGGACTCGTCCGAACCGGGCCGGCGATCATTCCACCCGGGGAGCAGTCCCTCCCCCCGACGGCGGCCGACCCGGTGCCGCAGGCGCTCGTCCTCACCGCGATCGTCATCTCCTTCGGCGTCATCGCCTTCGCGGTCGTGCTCGTCAGCCGCGTATGGGCGGTCGCGGGCACCGACGACACCTCGGCGTTCCACGAGCAGGAACCGGAGGCCTCGCCGTGATCGCCGAGGCGCTGTGGACCTCGCTGCCGGTGCTGCCGATCGTGGTCCCGCTCACGACGGCGGCGCTGTCGCTGCTCTTCTGGCGAAGTCTCGCGGCGCAGCGCGTCCTCGGCTTCGTTGGGGCGATCGGACTGCTCGCGGCGGCGGTCGCGCTGCTCGTCGAGGTCGATCGGGACGGGATCCGCGTGCTTCAGGCCGGCGGCTGGGAGGCGCCGTTCGGAATCAGCTTCGTGGTCGATCGCTTCAGCGCGATCATGACCGTGCTCGCGGGGATCGTCGGCCTCGCGACCTTCGCCTACTCGCCCGGCAGCGTCGAGGGCCGCAGGCAGCGCCTCCTCTACTACCCCCTGCTGAGCGTGCTGCTCGCGGGCGTGTGCGGGGCGTTCCTCACCGGAGACCTCTTCAACCTCTACGTGTGGTTCGAGGTGCTCCTGATGAGCTCCTTCGTGCTGCTCGCGCTTGGCGGCACGCCGCTCCAGATCGAAGGCGCGATCAAGTACGTCACCCTGAACCTCCTCTCCTCGGCGCTCTTCCTGATCGCGGCGGGCCTCGTCTACGGATCGCTCGGCACGCTGAACATGGCCGACATCGCGATGAAGGTGCGGGCGGGCGAGCATCCCGACGCGATGACCGCGGTCTCGGTGCTGCTCATGACCGCCTTCGCGATCAAGGCCGCCGCATTCCCGCTCTTCTTCTGGCTGCCGGCGTCGTACCACACGCCGCCCTTCGCGGTCTCCGCGATCTTCGCGGGGCTCCTCACCAAGGTCGGCGTCTACGCGATGGTCCGCGCGTTCACCACGATGTTCGTGCAGGATGTGGCGTTCACGCACACCATCCTGCTCGTCGGGGCCGGACTCACCATGGTGGTCGGCGTGCTCGGGGCCGCGGCGCAGCAGGAGTTCCGCCGGGTGCTCTCGTTCCACATCGTGAGCCAGATCGGCTACATGCTGATGGGGCTCGCGCTCTTCACGCCGCTTGCGATCGCGGGCACCGTCTTCTACGTGATGCACCACATCGTGGTGAAGGCGAACCTCTTCCTCGTCGCGGGCCTCGCCCATGGCCTGCGCGGGACCTCGAGCCTCAAGGTCCCCGGGCGGATCTCGCTCTACCGCTCGGCGCCGCTGGTGTGCGCGGTGTTCCTCGTCGCGGCGCTCTCGCTCGCGGGCGTGCCGCCGCTCTCGGGGTTCTTCGCGAAGTTCGTGCTGCTCGAGGCCGGCGCCGAATCGGGTTCGTGGGCGATCGTGGCGGTCGCGGCGGCGGTGGGCCTGCTGACGCTCTTCTCGATGACCAAGATCTGGGCGGAGGCGTTCTGGAAGGGTCCCGAGGAGGGGTCTCCGGCGCCCTTCCCGCTGTCGGCGGCCCGCGGTCGCGAGGATCTGCCTCCGGGCCGAGCGATGGTCGCGACCACCGTCGCGCTCGCGGCCCTCACCGTCGCGATCGGCGTGTTCGCCGGACCCGTGTTCGAACTGGCGGAGCGCACCGCCGCGGAACTTCTCGATGGCGAGGGGTACATCCGCGCCGTGCTCGGTGAAGGCGCGGCCTCGGCGAAGCGAGGGTCGGCATGAGCCTCGTCGTCTGGAACTTCGTGTTGGCGCTCGTGTGGGCGGCGACCACCGAGGAGTTCACCGCGCTCAACTTCGGCATCGGCATGGCGATCGGCTTCGGGCTGCTCTTCGCGGTGCGCGGCGTGCTCGGCTCCGGTGCCTACTTCCGGGACCTCCGCGAGATCGTGGAACTGATCCTCTACTTCGTGTGGGAGCTCGTGCTCTCGAACTTCCGCATGGCGAGGTACACGCTCTCGCCGCTTCGCCGCCTGCATCCAGGCATCGTGGCGGTACCGCTCGAGCCGATGAGCGATCTCGAGCTCACCGTGCTCACCAACCTGATCACGCTGACCCCGGGCACGCTGAGCCTCGACGTCTC
>JBMSXH010000181.1:0-5677 GCA_049425445.1 Phycisphaerales bacterium
CGACCGGATTCCGCAGAGGCGTCGGCTTGCCGCACGCAGCGGTGAGGCGCACGAACTCGCGCGGCTGCTCGCGGAGGTGGAGACGGTGGTCGATGCCGGACGGGCGGACGCCGAGCGTTCCGCGCCGATCCGGGGTGCGATCGTGGTGGCGATCCTGGTCGCGTTGATCGGCGGCGCGATCGCGTCGAACTGGTCGAGCGAAGGAACGGAGCCGGACTCCGGCTCGACCGCGACGCCGACGGTCGCGGCCGTCCCCGATCCGATGGCCGCATCGCCCTCGCCGCGCGCGAGCCCGGAGCGGACGATCGATCCCGATCTGCTGCCGCCGGCGCCGTTCGCGGTTCGAAGCGCGACGCCGTTCCGTGGCGTCGCCGCGGAACGCGTCGATTCGCTCCGAGCGGGAGTCCTCGGCCGGTCCGCTCGGATCGATGCCGCCATCGCGGCGGATCTCGCCGCTCGTCTGAACGATCTGGGGGATCGGATCCGCGGCGCCCGCGGTCAACTCGACGAGACGATGCTTGCGAACTGGTCGGAGCTCCAGGCCGGCGCGGGCCTCGCGTGGCCGCAACTGTCCGGATCGCGACGTCGCGATCTCGTGTCGGCGACCGGCGAGTGCTTCGACGCGGTGGAGACGCCCTCCGCGGCGTTCGCCCTCATCGACGGCCTCGGACGTCTCGAGCCGTCGCGATCGTCGGATGGCGCCGCGATCCTCCGCGGCGCGTGGGGCGCTGCGGTGCTTGCGGAGACGGCACGGCGAGGGACGCTCGCCACCACCGTGCGCGATCGAATCACGGAGCGCTTCGACCGACTCGCGTTGCCAGCCCGATCCGCATGGACGGCGCCCTCGGCGTTCGAGGAGACCGCGGCGAGATGGCTGGCGGCGGCGGCGCGGGAACTCGCGGGATCATCGGTCGACGAGGCGGCGCTCGCGGCGTGGTCGTCGTGGTTCTGGGCGACCGACGGTCTCGATCCTCGGTCGCTTCGGGAGCGGGCCGACCTCGATGCGCTGCGGGCGGTGGTTCGTGCCTGGAGGTCCGGCGACGAGCAGGGAGATCGCCCGCTGGTGATCGCGGCGCTGCTCGAGAGGCTCGATCCGGCGGATCTTCCAGACCCTTCGATGGTGCGAGAGGCTCTGGTGCCCTTGCTCGCGCCTGATCGCGGGCTCGCCGATGCATCGGCCGCGGCGTGGGTGATCTCGAGCCTCCTCGCGCGGCAACCGGCCTTCGCGACGTTGCCGATCGCGCCCTTCGATGCGAGCGAAGCGGAGCGTGTGGCGTGGCTCGAGGCGATCGAGCAGGTGTGGCCCACGCCTCGTCCGCGACGACTCCGCGCCGACCCGGAACTGCTGGCGCGAGGCATGGATCTGCTCGCGGCGATTCGGCAGCGGCCGCGGCGCGACGAGGTGGCGCAACTCGAGGGGCTGGTCGCCGCCGGTCGGATCCACGAGGCGACGATGCTGGCACGCTTCGATCGGCGACGCAGCCGCGAACTGCTCGATGCGGTGGAGGCCTCGTTGCGGCGGAGCGACGCGGGGCTCGATCCGCCGGCGGCGTCGGGACGGCAGACGGGCTCGGACGGCGAGTTCGCCGACGCGCTGGCCAAGGCGCTGAACGACCGGGAGGCGAGGGTCGCCCTGGTTCGTTCCCTGCGCAGCGGCGGCGGCGATCTGGGGCCGCAGGATTCCAAGGCGTTCGCGCGCGCGGTGCTCAAGGATGCCCGCGAGGTGCGACATGCGGCGGCGGCGGTGCTGCTGGAGATCTTCGCGCACGGCCCCAACGTGCTGATGGCGCTGCTCGATCTCTCGCCGGGGCTCGAGAACGACGAACTCCTGCGGCGCACGGTTTCGCGACTGTCGGGGCGACCGATGCCCGAGGAGGGCGATCCGGATCTGCCGCGGGCGATCCGCGCGGCCCTCGTCGAACGTTCGCTCGCCGCGCGGCCCTCCGAGGCGCGACGGATCGACGCGATCGCGGCGACCTATGCGAACACGTTGCTCGCGCGCGCCGCGGTGGAGCGGGCGATCCTCGCGGTCGAACGTGGCGACCTCGAGCCGGCGGGCTTCGCGGACCGACTCCGCGTCGAGACGTCGTCGGCGAGTTCGATGCCCACGAGCGATCCGGTCGCGGCCTCGAGGCGCTACCGCGAATCGGTTCGGTGGACGGCGATCCCGGATGCCGATGCCGAGACCGCCGCCCGGCTCGACCGGCGTCTCGACCTTCGCCGCAGCCTCGCCCGTGGTCCGTCGCAGCGGCTCGTCGCGGAACTCTCGGGGCTCGCGGAGTGGAAGGCGCTGGCAGCCTCGGCTTCGCGGCCCGGCGATGCGGCGATCGAGGGGATGCTTGCGGCGGCGGAGAACCGACGTGGCGGCGCCGCCTCGAGTCTCGAGCAGGCTCTCGAACTCGAACTGCTTCTCACGGAACTCGCATCGCGGCTCGAGACCGCAACGGAGCCGTCCTCATGAAGCCGGTTCGCGCGATTCGCCTGTGGTCGCCGTCCCGGCGTGCAGTGCTCACGGCCGTGGCATGCTTCGCGGGGGCGATCTCCCTCGGGGCCGACGAGGGGGACGCCAAGACGTCGAACGAGGCACTGACGCGCTTCGAGGCGGCGGAAGACTCGGCGGAACGCGCGGTCGGGGCCGATCGGGACGCCATGCGGCAGGCGACCCTGCGGGCTCTCGCGGAGGCGGTGCGGCTCGACGAGTCGCTGGCCGCGAGTGCGGTGCGGCTCGCGGTTCGTGTGGAGGACGACCCCGAACGCGTCTCGCATCTGGAGCGTCTCCTCGAGGGCCTCGATCGGCGCAGAGCGGTCGCGCCCGCACGAGAGTCCGTGGCGGTCGAGACGAGTCGGTTCCTTGGTCTGCTCAGACGGGGCGACCGACGGGAAGCCCGGCGAGTGCTCGATCGATCCGGTGTGAAGGCGTCGATCGACTCCGCGACGGCCATCGATCGGGTGCTCAGGGAAGCGCTTCCGGACTTCGAGAGGATGCTCTCGGGGTCGGGCGTCGCCGGCCTCGACGAGGCCGAGCAGCGGGCCACCCTCGAACTCGAGGCGGCGTTGCTCAATCCGGCCGCAGCGGGCTTGGGGCTCGGCCGATGGCTCGCCGGCGGCCTCCCGCGTCCGGAAGTCGACGCCCGCGGGCTTGCGGAGTGGTTCGAGGCGGGCGCGGCACGGCGGTGATGGTCGAACATTTCTGTTGCAAGCGCCAGATGTCGAGTTATTCTTCACCTCGCCAGGCGGCGATCGAGCCGAAGATTGGGTGCTTCGGGTCCGCTGGGCGCGTTTTCTGGGGATTGCTCGATGGGCAAGAATTCGTCCTCGTCCTCGCCGCTCCGTTCGAAGACGTCAGAGTCTTCCGGCAAGGCTTCGTCGTGGGGCGTCCGGCAGTGGCGTGCGGTCTCCTCGCCGATCCGGCTCGAACTGCTCGCGCTCGCCGAGGCGGAGCAGCCCTGCTCGATCGGTGATCTGGCTCGCGCCAGCGGCCGGCGGGCGACGGGGCTCTACCGCCACGTCCGAATCTTCGTCGCCGCCGGACTGTTGGTCCCGGATGGGAAGCGCCCGGGAGTGCGGCGGCCGGAACATCTCTTCCGCGTGAGTCCTCTCGCGGCGCGCTTCCGGGCGGCCGTCACCGACGAGCGTTCCGCCGAGCGCTACGTGCGGGTCGAGATGGCGGCGCTGCGGGCGTGCGGTCGCGGGCTGCGCGACATGCTCCGCGAGCACTTCCGGACGAAGGACCCGACCGATCGTCCTCTGCGGTTTCATGCTCGGCACGAGATCACCTGGATCGACGACGAGCGATCGAAGAAGCTCACGCAGATCTTCAAGAGCCTCGCGAAGGTCATCGAAGAGGGACGCCGCCAGCGCAGCGGCGTGCCGCACCAGATCGACCTGCTCGTCTGGCAACGGCGGGTGCTCGAGCCTGGCGCGATCCCGGTGAAGCGAACGATCACCCGGCGCCGCGTTCGATCTCGTGGCTGACGAATCCTCGCGGTTGGAAGGAAGCCTCGGTCGCGCGGCGCCGTGGAGCGCTCGACGATCGGTTCGACTCTCGGCTCACACCGCCGCGAGCGCGTGTTCGAGATCGCCGATCAGATCGCCCGCGTCCTCGACGCCGATCGAGAGCCGCACCAGCGAGTCGCTGATGCCGAGTTCCGCTCGTTGCGCTTCGGGCACCGAGGCGTGGGTCATGATCGCGGGGTGCTCGATCAGGCTCTCGACCCCGCCGAGGCTCTCGGCGAGGGCGAAGATCTCGACCGCCTCGAGCATGCGGCGGCTCTCGGCGAGCCCGCCCTTCAGGAAGATCGTGATCATGCCGCCGTAGGCGGGCTTGCCGTCCAAGGACATCTGCCGCCGCGCGATCTCGTGCTGCGGATGGCTTGGAAGCCCCGGGTAGACGACCTTCGCGACCTTGGGATGCCGCTCGAGCCACGAGGCGATCTCCATCGCGGCGTGGCAGTGCTGACGCATGCGGACCGCGAGGGTCTTGATGCCGCGGAGGACGAGGTAGCTGTCGAAGGGACCGAGCACGCTGCCGATCGCGTTCTGCAGGAAGCGGAGCTTCTCGGCGAGTTCCGGCCGGCTCGTCGCGAGCACGCCCGCGACCACGTCGCTGTGGCCGCCGAGGTACTTGGTCGCGGAGTGCATCACGACGTCGCAGCCGAGCTCGAGCGGACGCTGCAGCATCGGCGTCGCGAAGGTGTTGTCGGCGACGACGATGGCGCCGGCCTCGCGTCCGGCGCGGGCGATCGCGGCCAGATCGCAGATCTTGAGGGTCGGGTTGGTGGGCGTCTCGACCCAGACCATCTTGGGGCGATGCGCCGCGATGGCGGCGGTCGCCTTCGCCGGATCGGAGAGGTCCGCATGCACGACCTTGAGACCCTGCGAGCGGCTTCGCACGCGGTTGAGCAGGCGGTTGGTGCCGCCGTAGAGGTCGTCCATCGCGAGGATGGTGTCGCCGGCGTCGAGGAGTTCGAGGCAGGTCGCGGTGGCGGCGAGCCCGGAGCTGAACGCGAAGCCGCCGCCGGTGCGGTCCTGCGATTCGCTCAGGCCGCTCGACTCGAGGCTCGCGACGAGGCGCTCGAGCGCGAAGCGCGTGGGGTTGTGGCTGCGGCTGTACTCGAAGCCCTGGTGCTCGCCGGGCGAGGCCTGGGCGTAGGTCGAGGTCGTGTAGATCGCCGGCATCACCGCGCCGGTCGAGGGGCAGGGGTGCTGCCCGCCGTGGATGCAGCGGGAGGCGAGATGCAGCGGTCGGTCGCTCATGGGTTCACCGGCTCCGAGGTGCGAAGGGGCGGAGTGTAGAGGCGGGGCGAGCGAGAATCGGGCGCAACTGGTGGACCGCGGGCGTCCCGCCCGCTTGGCATGGTTCGGCTCGTTGATCGCACGGCGGGCCAGGGACCTGCGGTCCACCGCTGGGTGCGTCGTCGATCGGGGCGCGTGGTGGTTCGCGGGCGTGTCTGGTGGAACGGGGCGTCCCGCTCGCTCGGCATTCGTTCGAAGCCTTCCGTTCAAGAAGAGGAGAAGCGGAGAAGAGGAGAGAGGAGAGAGGAGAGAGGAGAGAGGAGAGAGGAGAGAGGAGACGAACCTGCATCAAGCCACCCGCATCCGGTGAAGCGCTTCGCCTTCCGGGTCCATCCCGTCCATCCCGTCCATGTGACCGCACGCCGAGCGAAGCGAGCGACCA
>JBMSXH010000182.1:0-5669 GCA_049425445.1 Phycisphaerales bacterium
CTCTTCAAGTTCTGGGGTGGCGCCAACGCCAACACCTACGGCTGGATCTCGTTCGACGCGTTCGTCGATCCCGCCTCGCAGAACGATTCGATCGTGGTCACCGGCTGGGGCTGGGACGACTCCGGCGCGGCGCTTGCGGCGGGCATCGGTCCGGTCGCAGTGCCGGGCGGCACGGGGCTTGCCGCGCTCGCGATGGGCGCCATGGGTGTGCGCGGTCGCCGTCGAAGCCGTTGACGCCGTCCAATCAGCCGGTCGGACGAACCGACAAGACATCTCGCAGAAGCGCCGCGGCGACCACCGCGGCCGCCTCGATGCGCAGGACATGCGGCGAGAGCGAGACGCGCGCGACTCCGGCGGTCTTCGCCGCGGCAAGTTCGCCATCGCTGAAGCCGCCTTCCGGCCCGATCAGCACCCGGATCGTCGACGCCGTCCTTGCGACGGCGCTGCACGCATCGGTGATCGACTCGCCGCCGGGATGGGCGATCAGCACCTGCACGCCCTCCCCGCCGCGGCACGCCGCAGCCACCGACATCGGCGCCCCGAAGGTCGGCACCCACGCCCGGCCGCTCTGCTTCGCGGATTCGATCGCGATGCGATGCCATCGTTCGGGCGTCTCGTCGTGGGGCTTCACCACGCCCCACTCGCACCGCAGCGGGATCACGTGATCGACGCCCACCTGCGTCGCCATGTCGAGCATCGTCGAGAGTCGATCGCCCTTGGGCAGCGCCGTGGCGATCTCGATTCGCGGCGAGATCGGCGCTCGCCGCTCGATCGCGTCGATCCTCGCTTCGACATCGCCCCGACGATCGCGGGTGCCCAGGAGCGTCGCCCTCGCGAGCGTGCCTCGTCCATCGAAGAGCACCACCGCATCGCCCTCGCCGAGGCGGCGAGCCCCGGTGGCATGCCGCGCCTCGTCCTTGGGAAGCAGGACCACGCCCGCCTCCGGCAGCGGATCGAGATGGAACCACGGCGTCGCCATCAGCGATCTCCCCCTTCGATCGCCGCGCGAATGGCGTGCAGGTGATCGGGCGGTCCCTTGCCGAGCCCGACGCAGAGATTCCAGCCCGACTCGAGCGATCGCACCACGAAGCGGCGGGCGTCGTCGATCGCCTGATCGAACGGCCGCCCCCACGCGAGCCCTGCGGCGACCGCCGAGGAGAGCGTGCATCCGGTGCCATGGAGATGGGGCGTGTCGATGCGCGGCGACTCGAGACGTCGAACCTCGCCGTGATCGACAAGCACGTCGACGATCGACTCGTCGGTGGCGTCGGGGCCGCCGAGTCCCCCGCCCTTCACGAGGATCGCGGCCGAGGTGAGCGAGGCGAGCGATCGGGCCGCGTCCTCCATCTCCTCGATCGACTCCGGTGGCGAGCCCTCTCCGAGCAACCTCGCCGCTTCGTGACGGTTCGGCGTGATCACGCTCGCGAGCGGAAGCAGGTGATCGCGAATCGCCGCGACGGCATCGTCCTCGAGAAGCGGATCGCCACCCTTCGAGACCATGACCGGATCGACCACGATCGCCGGCGGCGGATCCTCGAGCGCAAGATCCGAGAGCCAGTCCGCGACGACCGCGGCCCGCGCCGCGTTCGCCACCATGCCCACCTTGATCGCATGGAACCGAAGGTCCATGGCGAGCGCTTCGAGCTGGGCCTGCATGAACTCGGGCGGCACGGCGTGGACCGCCGTCACCGCGCGGGTGTTCTGCGCGGTGAGGGCGGTGATCGCCGCCCCGCCGTAGACGCCCATCGCGCTGAAGACCTTGAGATCCGCCTGAATCCCCGCGCCGCCGGAGGGATCGCTCCCCGCGATCGAGAGGCAGCTCGGGACGTTGGGGCGATGCGGAACGGGCGGCTGATCGGAGACCATCGTCGGATTCTCCGGCACCCGGGCGGATGTGACCAGTCGTGTGGCCCGTGGGGCACCCAAGACGTGGTCGCAGCGGACTCGTGGCGAAGGACACCCCCGGCGGGCCGGTCATGCCCATCACGATCCGGTAGGCCAGGCGTCAACCGCCCACGGCAGGACCGCGTGGTGCCGCCGCGGCCGGCAGCGCATTCGCCCCCGGAATCGTCGTCGACGGATCGATCCCCTGTGGAACCGGCACGGCCTGACGAATGGTCCGCGTGCCGGGCTGGACCAGCGCCTCGCGCGCATCGACCGCCACGAAACTCGTGAGCGGCGAGACGAGCCCGTGCTCGAGCGCCACGCGACGAATGCCCTCGAGCGCCGTCTCGCCGGTCGAGAGCCGCTCGCCCCGGCGGCCAACCTCGCTCATGTCGGCGATCGTCGCACGAGCCCAGACCTTCGCGAGCGCGCGGCGACTCGCCTCCGACTCCTCGACCGACGGCGGCGCGAACGCGATCGGCACCTCGACCGCCGTGGTGCCCACCGTGCCGGCAACGACGACATGGCGCTCGGCCTCGCCTTCCCATCGGGCCGCGATCACGATCGGACGCCCGGGACGCAGCGTGGGCAGACGATTCGGCACCACATCGACGAGTCCCGCCGCCGTAAAGTCGATCGACGGGTTCACGATCGCGGCGGCCTGCAGCGCTCCGATCACCGGATGCACCTGTTCGTCGACGCTCGTGCCGAGCAGCACGATGCCGCTGGTGCCGTCGCCGGCTCTGGCGAGCTCGTCGATGAGGAAGCGGTTGGTCGAGTCGCCGATCCCGAGGCAGTGGATCTCCTGCACGCCCCGCTTGTCGTGGGCGAGCTTGATGATCCGACCCTCGTCTCCGGAGAGGCCATCGGTGAGGATCACCAGCGCCTGCCGACGCCCGGCATCCTCGAGTTCGCGAGCGCCGAACAGCACCGCGTCGAGGCCGGTGAGCAGATTCGTGCCGCCGCCGGCCTGGACCTGCTGCGTCCACTGCGCGAGGCGTGCCACGCGCTCGGGCGTCGCCGGCGCGAGCAGCGGCTCGGCGAAGACCACGTCGTTCGAGAAGGAGCCGAGCAGCACCCGATCGTTGGGCCCGAGGCTCGCGAGGATCGCGGCGATCGCCTGCTGCGCCGCCGCGAGCGGCTGGCCGTTCATCGAGCCGCTGCGATCGAGCAGGATCGCCAGATCGATCGAGGGCCGCGGCAGCTCGGCGGCCTGCTCCGGCGGATAGAGGGTCAGCAGGAGATGGCCGCTCGCGGAGCCGTCCGCATCACGGCTCGCGACGATCGACGATCGCGGCGCCTCGCCCGCCACCTGCCAGCGCAGCACGAAGTCGCGATTGGGCACCGAGGTCTCCTCCGCCAACGACACCGTGGCGAGATGGGCCGGCAGTTGCTCGGGCGGGGTCGGGCAACGCGGCCTCGGTCGCGAGACGGTGATCGCATGGGTCGGGCTCTCGATCGAGCCGAGGGCGATTCCGCGTCCCGCATCGATCTCCACCGAGATCGAGACCCGATGCGCGCCGTCGTCGCCCGCGGGCAGGTACGGCACCACCGTGGCGTCGTCGCCCGCGGCGTTCGCGACGGCGTTCGCAATCGGTGCCGCGGCCGGCAGCACCGCATCGCTCGCGCCGCAGGCGTTCCAGCGCGGCGCGACGACGAGCGGCAGCACGAGTTCATGCGATCCCGCGTCGTAGCCGAGCGCCTCGAACCAGGTCAGTTCCACGTCGACCGGCACTTGCGGCGGCAGGTTCGCGATCTTCTCGGTGAACACGTTGGGCCGATCCTCGCGCAGCAGGCTCGCGGTGAAGCCGGCCTCCTTCGCTTCGCGGTAGATCTGCTCGGCCTCGGCTCGGTCGCGCACGATGCCGCGGATGCGCCGGTCGCCGACCGCGAGCACGAAGTCCGCGACGGCGGCGCGGTGCGGGAGCGGGAAGACGTAGATCGCCTCGACCGCCTCGCTGAAGGTGTTGCGGAATCGCTGCGTGCAGGTCGTCTCCGCGATCGGCCCCCGCACCCGAACGCGATAGTCGCTCGCGAGAAGCGGCATCGGGATCGGCGGCGATCCGGGCACCACGCATCCGAGCGAGCCGATGCCCGGGATCTCGTCGTCCTGTGGCGCTCCGATCGCGTCGCGATCGCGCGCAATCACCCACACCTCGTCGAAGGGACCGCGGATCACCGGAACCTGGCTGGCCTGTTCGGCGGCGGCGTCTCGTTCCGCGACGAGTCCGCCTCCGCCACCGAAGGCCCCTCTGCGAAGGCTCTCCGTCCCGCGGGCCCGACCGGTCTGCAGGCCGAGCCGCGCGTCGGGCGAGGGTGCCGGAGCCGCCGAGCCTGAGCCAGGTGGAAGCGCATTCCGGGTCTCCGCATCCGCAGCCACGGCTGCCGATTCGGCGTACCACGCGACACTCGACAGCGGCGCCGACTTGGTCGCCGGAGCGTCGGCCGGTGCCGGTTCGGAGCGCGGTGCCGACGGAGCCTCCGCCGTCGCCACGGACTCCGCGGGCGTCGTCGCGCTGCGACACCCCACCACCGCCATCGCGGCTACCGCGAGGCCGAGCGAGATCGCGGCGATCACGCGTCCTCCGAAACGCGAGGCGTCGGCGCGACGAGCGGTGATGCGTTGGATCGTCCTGGTCATGGTGCGAAACTCCTGTCGAGAGCCTTCGCGAGAGGAAGGCGTTGAAGGCGAGCGATCAGGGTGCGGGCGGCTCGATCGCCGTCAGGAATGCGGCGACGGTCTCTCCCTCAAGCGGCATCGGATCGTCGGACTGGGGGTCGAATCGCCGCGCCTGCAGGCGCGCGACCACGATCGGTCCGTCGATGGAACGTGGCGTTGATGCGACGGCGGCGAGCAGCAGCGTGCCGCGTGCGAGCGTGGCGGCGTCGTAGGCCGGAGGCGAGGTGAAGCCGGGCAGGGACGCGTCGCCGATCGCGACCACGTCGAGTCCGCCGAGATCGATCGCCACGCGCCATCCAGTCAGGTCGACGGGGCGATCGACCGCCGGCACCAGTTCCACCTGCCACACCCCGAAGGCCGCCTGAGGATCGACCGGCGGCACGAGCCGCACCGACGCGGGCACGACCTCGATTCCAGCCAGGTCGAGCCATGGCAGGTCCGGTGAGGCGACCGCGACCGGCCGATCGACCGCGACCACCAGCGACGCGAGCAATGCGTCGAGCCCATCGAAGCGTCGCTGCGAGCGCGCGGCGACGGCGAGGCGGAGACGATCCGCCACGCCTGCCTCGGCGATCGTCGGCACCGCGGCAACGGCCTGGGGCATGCCGCCAGGCAATGCTGCGGGATCGCGACTCGCGGAAGCCTCATCACCGAGGGCGAGCGCGCGGTCCACATCGGCCGATCCCGCCAACGTCGGATCGCCGGTCGGAGCCGTGCCCGGCAGGTAGAGATCCCGCACGAACAGGAAGACCAACGCCACCGCGGCGATCGCGCCGAGTGCCTGCGCGACCCGTCGGAGCCGCCGGGAGATCGGAATCGGGGCGAGCGATCGCGTCTCGATCTCGGGCCTCGGCTCGGGCTCGAGGCCGAAGTCCTCGCGGATCTCGGCACGAATCGCCTCGTCGGTGCGGAGGGGCAGCCCGCCGATCCGCCGACGCTCGCCCTCGCGAAGCAGTCGTGCGAAGGCGGCGGGATCCCGCGGACCGGCGGCGTCGGAGGTCGGATCGGGCGAGGTCATCGAGGGTGAAGCCCGAACCGGCAGGTCGGGTTCACGGGAAGTTCGGGAATCTCCGTGGGCGGGTGGCGTGGTGGGTCGCGGGTGCGG